>NZ_JANSIA010000007.1:27500-47211 GCF_047461835.1 Synechococcus sp. R60.1
CGAGATGGGGAAGTTCATTCCGTCCACCTCGCAGGCGCGCGGTTGATAGCGCACCTCGATCCCCAGCAAACTGAAGAAGGGGATCGCCCAGGCATCGCGGGTGATGCTGGTGGCGAGATCGCTTTCGGGCAGGCGCTGCAGGCGGCTCTGGAAGGCCTCCCAGTACTTTCGACAATCGGCAAAGACCGCGGCAATCTCTTCGACTGGGCCGCGCTTGCTGTTAAAGCCGAAGTCTTCTGGCTTCTGTCCTGGCAGATCCCCTGCCAGCAGCTTTTCGAGAATATCGGGCCCCAACAGGCCTCCTTCGATGCGTACCCCAGAAAACTCGCTCATCGGCAAACCACCGGTTGGAGAACAAGGAGTCCTAAAAGATCGGGGGGAAGCTGCGGCTTCACCTTCAGCCCCCGCCCCTGTAGGGACACGGCTTGGCGGATGCGCCTATGGGCAGCCTCCAGCTCAGCAGCACGCTGCAAAATCCGCTCCCGCGCCGCCTGCTGCAGCCGGTGATCCCTTCCCCAGTTTTCCTCTGTCTCCTGCCACGGGCCGAGACAGGCCAGGAGATGCTGAACCAGCTCCCGCTTTTCCGCTAGCGGTAGGTTCTCATCCGGCTTGGCCGTGGCCAGCAGTTGGAGAGCTGCGCCCGTCTCCAGCCAGCGGGCCTCGCCGCTCTCCAGGCCAACACCGCCTAGCACCAGCACCTCTTCCGCCAAGAGAGGCTGCCCCTGGGGTTGCTCCACCAGGTAGCGCACCCGCAGCAGCAGTAGAGTTGTAAGATCAACTACCGCTCGGGTGCGTAGAGCGCCGCAGCGGGAGACGACAGCATCCCCTTTCTCTGGGTTGTCGAGGGCTTCCTCCAGCAAAAACTGGGCCAGGGCAACCACGACGCGGTGGTTGCGGCCAATGTATTCGGCACCTTCGGGCGTGGGCGAGTCGAAGCTGATTAGCCAACGCCCGCCTTTGGGAGAGGGCAGGGCCAGGCGAATGGCTTCCGGCAAGGTGGCAGTGGCTTCGGAGCCGACGCTAACCTGGTAGACCCCCGACCGCTTCCCTGGGGTTATGGCTAGGTTGAGGCGCTGGGCGGCAGCCAGGAAGAATTCGCGCACAGCTTCGGGATCCCCTAGCACGGCATCGGTGGCCTCCAGCTCCCGCTGCACTGCCTCAGGCTTGAGGGCCCGCTGGGCAAAACGGGTGCGGTTGCGCCGCTCCTGTTCGACAGAGCGATCCCAGCGCCGGTGAAACTCATCCACTTCCGGCACGCCAAGATCGAGGGTTAGCTGGCGCTCGGCGGACCAGTGTCCCTTGCGCAGGAAGAGGGCTTCGAGCACAGCCTGGGTAACGCTTTCGCTAGCCTCCGGCACAGGCACGTGGGTGCCCAGGGTGCGGTGGATCTCCCGCGCTTTGTTGAGCAACACCTCCAGTACCACGCCATCTACGGGGTTGTCGCGGCCAAAAAAGCGGATGACCTTGACCCGGCTGGCCTTTTGGCCGTAGCGATCCACCCGGCCCTCCCGCTGCTCCAGCCGATTGGGGTTCCAGGGCAGGTCGTAGTGGATGACGGCTGTAAACTTTTCCTGCAGGTTGATCCCTTCCGAGAGGCAGTCGGTGGCCACCAGCACCCGTGGTCGGTCAACTTCCAGGTTCGCGATCTTGGCCTCCCGCTCCTCGTCTCCCATCCTGCCCGTTGCACAGGCTACTTGGGCTGGGGATCCCAGCTGTTGCCGAAGGTAACTGTCCAGATACTCCGCAGTGGCAACGTAGCGGCACCAGAGGATGGGATGAAAACCTTCCTGAAGCAACTTTTTCACCAGCTCGATGGCCCGCGCCAGTTTGGTGTCGTGCTCTGGGCCCTGGAGCTGTTTGGCCAGACGGGCCAGGGCCTGCAACCGGCGGCGGTCGCTATCCGGCAGGGTTGGGTCTGCGGCTTCAAGAGCTGGCGTTGGCAGCTCATCGTCGGTACGCTCTTCTGCCGACTCGAACACCCAGCGGCTCAGTTCTGCCTCAACCTCTTCTTCTGCCTCCAGGGTTGCTCCGCTGCGATTGTGCAATGCCGCTACTGCTGCCGCCGGGCTGGACATTACGCAGCGCAAAAGGGCCAGCGCTCCCCAGTAGCGCACTCGCTGCTGGCGCTTCTCTAGTTGCTGCCCTGTGCACACCAATTCCGAGCAAAACCCATAGGTGTCCTCGAACAGCTTGCGCTGCCCCTCAGAAAGGGTGTAGGTTTCATCTTCAGCTTCCCGGGTTGGAAAACAGGTGAGCTCCTGCCAAGTTTCCCGAATATCTCGCCGCGTGCGCTGGACAAAATGACGGGCTAGCTGGACGCGTTGGTCTTCGTTGAGATCCTGGAGATCCCATGTCTCAAACTCGGGCCGCAGCAGCCCCAGCAGCGAGCGGAAGGCCTCTTCGACACCGCTGTGGGGAGTTGCCGTCAGCAGGATCAGGTGGCGGTTGGGGTTTTGGGCCACCGCTTTGAGCAGACTGTGGCGCTCCTGCTGGTTTTTGCCATGGGCCGCCGCTGCCCCATGGACTTCGTCGGCAATGACCAGCTCAGGACAAAATTGCAGAAATGGGTGGCGGTTGCGCTCGGTCTTGACGAAGTCAATGCTGGCCACCTGGACAGGAAAGTGCTCGTAGAGGCTGCGCCCAACAGGGGTTTTTCGCTCCAATTGCCCCACCGTTCCCGAGCGGATGACCACTGGCTCCAGGTTAAACTTCTCGGCCAGCTCGCTGGCCCACTGCTCGCACAAATAGGGAGGGCACAGGACACAAAGGCGTCGGATCTCGCCGCGATCCAAAAGCTCCCTGGCTATCAGCAGCGCCTCGATGGTCTTGCCCACCCCTACGTCGTCGGCAATCAATAGCCGCACCGGATCGAGGCGCAGCGCCATGAGCAAGGGCACAAACTGGTACACCCGTGGCCGAATCGAGAGGCGCCCCAGAGAGCGAAAGGGAGTTGCGCCCTCCCGTAAAATCAGCCGGGCCGCCTGCCAGAGGAGAAGGGTACTGGTGGCATCGGCAGGATGATCCCCAGAGGGCCAAGGAAAGGCGGTAGGCTCCACTCGCTCGAAGGGCAAGGTGCCGCCCACAAGGTTCATCAGGTGTCGGTGAATGCAAACCGCATCTTCTGGGGTGCCGGTGAGGGGCCGCAGCACCACAATTTCTTCTGAATCAGCGGGGAGCACCACCCACTCGCGGTTGCGGCAGCGGACAATTGAGCCAGGCTGCATGGGATCCCTGGGAGCGACCTACCTTTTCCATTGCATCTTAGATACTCTTTGGGGACAACTCTCTCCCATCTCCCAATACCCTGCCGGCAGCGGTAGGATGAAACGGAGCCGGCCTCAGGTACCCCTCTGGCCCACCGACATCATGAGCAGCCCCCGTTATCCGTTTGAGCGTGTTCGCGAGCACTTGCTCTTCCAATCTTTGGAAGATGCCGAGTGGAAGGCGCTGACGGCAGCCCTGTTGCCCAGCCGCTTCTCTCCTGGCCAGGTGATCTTTCAAGAGGGGGATCCCAGCAGTGACCTGTACATGATCCTCAGTGGAGTGGTGGAGCTGCGTCGCCAATATGTGCGACATCCGGGAGATTATTGGCTGGCTACGCTGCACGCCGGGCGTTTGTTTGGGGAACTTTCTCTGCTGACGGGACGGCGGCGCTCCTTTACAGCAGTGACCATAACCGAGGTGCAGACCCTGCGCCTCTCCAACGAGGGGCTGATCCTGTTGCCTCTGGAAGTCCAGGTGAAACTCTACCGCGCCTGGAGCCAGATCATCAGCGAGCACCTTTACTGGCTGGATAGTATGTTCACGGATCTTCTGGAGCAGCGAGGGGTAGAAAATGTAGCCTCGGCTATGGCTCTGCTGCACCAGCGCTATCCCGCTTGAAAGAGGCTCAATCCCTGCTCCGCATAGGTTTGCAGGTCAACGTCCACGAAGACAACCCCTTGGATCCCAAATTTTGTCTTCAGAATGTTCAGGGGTTGCGATATCATGTGCTAAGCAGCAGCCCCCAAGAGATTTCAAGCAGCGAGGTCAGGAGCAGTGGTTAGGGTAGCCATCAACGGGTTTGGTCGCATTGGTCGCAACTTTTTGCGCTGTTGGCTGGGTCGCTCCCAGTCCAACCTGGACATTGTTGCCATCAACGACACCTCAGATGCTCGCACGGCTGCCCACCTGCTCAAGTACGATTCCATCCTTGGGCCGTTGCAGGGAGCAGACGTTGAGCCTGCAGAAAACGGTTTGGTGGTGAACGGCAAGCATATCTATGCCGTTTCCGACCGCAACCCCAGCAACCTGCCCTGGAAAGAGTGGAAGGTGGATCTTGTTATCGAGGCTACAGGTGTTTTTGTCGACTACCAGGGTGCCTCTAAGCACATAGAAGCGGGGGCCAAAAAGGTGGTGATCACCGCCCCGGCCAAGGGGGGAGACATTCCCACGTTTGTCTACGGTGTTAATCAACACACCTACGACCCGGTGCGGCACAACATTGTCAGCAACGCCAGCTGCACCACCAACTGCCTTGCCCCGATCATCAAGGTGTTGCTGGACAAGTTCGGCGTCCTCCGTGCCACCATGACCACCACCCACAGTTACACCGGCGACCAGCGGATCTTAGATGGTGGTCACCGCGATCTGCGGCGGGCCCGGGCAGCAGCATTGAGCATGGTGCCCACCACCACGGGGGCTGCCAAGGCGGTGGCTTTGGTGATCCCGGAGCTGAAAGGCAAGCTGAATGGGGTGGCGGTACGGGTTCCCACGCCCAATGTGTCTCTGGTGGACTTGGTGGTGCAGACGGAGCGGCGCGTGATTGCCGAGGAGGTAAACGCTGCCCTGAAGGAAGCCTCGGAAACCACGATGAAAGGGATCATCGCCTACTCGGATATTCCCTTGGTCTCCATCGACTACCGCGGCCACGACTGCTCGGCCATTGTGGATGCGGAGATGACCAGTGTGCTGGATGGGGATCTGGTCAAGGTCATGGCTTGGTACGACAACGAGTGGGGCTACTCCCAGCGGGTGTTGGACTTGGCGGAATACATGGCCGCTCACTGGGTGGAGTAGGCTGCTTCGGTTGGCAACCCTCTTCTGTTCCCCATTATTCCCCCATCGAGAACTGGGCAAAAACCTGCCAACGTTTGCCGTCGTGGAGGAGGAGCGTCAAAGCTGACGCTACAAACGCACTCTGGAAAGAACGCGTCTTGAACTCTGGCCAGGCGGCGCGAAAGTGGGCGGGGGTTAGATCTCGAAAGGCAACGGTCATGTGGGGCACGAACGGACGGCCCTGGGCGGTTGTCTCTTTCTGGTTGAGAAGGATCCCCATGTGGTGATGGGCTTGAGCTTGTAGCTGCTGCAGTTCTGGGGAGGGCACGACGTGAATAAAAATGACACGCGGCGCGAAGGCCCCAAAGCCGGATAACTGGATGGCGACGGGAGTTTGCTGCTTGGCAAAGGCCTCTAGGGATCCCGTCAAGGCCGGCAGATCGGAACTGGGCCACTCGAACGGCGGCACCAGAGTGATGTGGGGAGGCGAGCGCAGGGCCGCTTGGCTGGCAAATTGCTCGGCAAACTGCTGTTTGATGGCTGTCACCTGCTCTTGCAGTGCTGGAGGGGGGAGCAGAGCAAGAAACAGTCGCTGCTTGGGGTTATCCACCAGCATCGGTAAGAACCTAGAGAACAGGGGATAATGCAACTGTAGCCAAGCCCAAACATCTTGTTATGTCGCGTCCTGTCGCTTCTTCCCCTATCCTGGATCCCTCCTCGGCAACCGGATCCCCAGGCCAAGCGCCTCAGCCGGCTCCCATTCCGCCCTACCAGTGGCATTTGTTCCTTTGTGCAGATCAAACCAAGCCCAAATGTTGTGAGAAAGCCGTGGGATTGGAAGCCTGGGACTATTTGAAATCGCGGATCAAGGAATTGAACCTGGAAATCGGGAGCGGGGGATCCCTGCGGGTACACCGCACCAAAGCCAACTGCCTGCGGGCATGCGACTATGCTGTTCCCGGCCCTGTGCTGCTGGTCTATCCCGGTGGGTTTTGGTACCACTCGGTCACGCCGGAGGTGGTGGAGGAGATTCTTCAAAAGCACATCTTGGGAGGGATCCCTGTTGTTGAGTATCTGGTAGCCCAAGATACCCTCAGCGCCCCTGATCCAAAAGGGCATGGATAGCCTGCACGCACTCTGCCGTCACCTGCTGCAAATCGGCCTTATCGCTGGAAGCAGGGGGGGGAATCACGTTGCCAATGCGCACCGTGATGGGGCAGAACAAGCGCGGCCACCGGGATCCCTTGGGCAAGACCTTTTCCGTGCCCCAAAGGGCTACAGGCAGCAGAGGCGTTTGGGTGCGGGCTGCAACCAAGGCCGCTCCCAAGTGGGGCTGAGGAATGCGGCCATCGGGGGTACGAGTGCCATTCAAAAAGATCCCTACCGCCCATCCCTGCGCCAAAGCTGCTTCCGTGGCCCGCAGGGCAGCGCGGTCAGAGCCGCCTCTTTTGACCGGGTAGGCGCCGTAGAGCTGGATCACCTGCTTCAGCCCCGGCACCCGAAACAGCTCTTCCTTGGCCATGAAGGCCACCGGGCGGCGCACCGCATTGGCCACCAGCGGCGGATCCAAATGGCTGGCGTGGTTGCTGACGACGATGAGGGATCCCTGGCGAGGCACGTTTTCCTGCCCATAGGTGCGCCCAAAATACAGTCCCCGAAACAAGGGGTTGACCACCAGCCACTTGAGCAGCCAGTAGGCCAACCAATCCCGGCGGCGATAACCCATCTGTGAGTCCAACGATCCCTGCCACTCCGGCAGCAGTTCCCTCTCTGAGTGTAGTGGAGGGTGGGTGCTGAAGGGGATCCCTGGGCTTCAGCTCTCCAAATCGGGATCCTCACCCAAAGCCCGCAATCTTGCCGCCAGACGCTCCGCCCGTTGATGTTCTCGCTCCGCCCTTTGGCGTTCTTGCTCGGCCCGTTCCCGCTCCAACTCAGCCCGTTCATCGCCGGTCAGCAGCAACTGCCCTTGGGCATCACACCAGCGCAGCCAGCGAGCTTGTTTCCCCTCAAAAACGCCTTCCCACACCGTCAGGCCCAGCCCCACCTGTTCTAGCCAGGTCTCGGTCATTTCCGCGTAGTGGCGGCCCCGCAGTTCGAAAATGCGCAACTCCTCTGGCCCCAGCTCATGATTGGGATCGAAGACCGCGTAGTAGCTAACTCGCATCTGCTCATAACGGCTCAGCTTGCCTTCCAGCTCGTCGCCTTCGCGGTTGGAGACGATCTCGATCACCACATCCGGCGGCTTGTCAAATTGCCAGAGCAGGTAGCAACGGTTTTGCTTCTCCCACCATTGCTCCGGCACCGTGACGTCCAGGCTGAGAAAAACATCCGGCACAATCGGGGGCCGACCGATGGCGGTGTAGATGCCTACATTTGCCGCTGCTAAAAAGGTTTTGCCGCGCAAAGCGCTGTAGAGAGCTCCAGTCAGGAGGCGCTGCTGTTTTTCCGAGGCAAAGTTATCCACCGGGGTATCATCCTCTGTTACGAGATCGGCGACGTCGGGAACCAGCAGTTCAGTATCCATGGGCAGATGGGGTTGGGGATGCTAGCGATCTTAGCTGCTCACCTCAGGGATCCTCTGCTCCCTGAGAAACAGAGAAAACAGAGTCCTCGAGCAAGCCCAGGTACAATCGAGAAAGCTTTACTTAACGATGATTTCTTTTTCTTCGCTGCTTGATGCAGATCGATATCCGTCCTGCTGAAAATTCGGATAGTGCAGCTCTGCTCCACATTTTGCAGGTGGTCTTTGCGGAGTATCCAGGCTGTGTATTGGATATCGAAGAAGTGCCGGAGTTGCTTCAGCCTGCCACGGCCTTTGCGGAGATGGGGGGATCCCTTTGGGTGGCGCAGCATCAGGATCAAGTGGTCGGCTGTGTCGGCCTTGTGCCCGATGGGATCCCTGGGCGCATGGAGCTGAAAAAACTCTACACTCTGCCCGCAGTGCGCGGTCGGGGTTTGGGTCGGCGTTTGATTGAACAGGCCGAATTTGCGGCTCGGCAGCAGCAGGCGGACTCTCTGCATCTGTGGACAGATACTCGCTTCACGACGGCTCATCGGGTTTATGAGCGGCTCGGCTATGTGCGTCTGCCGGAAATTCGTGAATTGCACGATCGCAGCAACTCTGTGGAGTATCACTACGAAAAGCGTCTCCGTTGAGGGTCGGGCTGTTGAACTGTGATGCGTTGGTGATTGGCTGTGGAGTGGTGGGCTGTGCCATTGCCTACGAATTGTCTGCGGCTGGCCTATCGGTGGTTGGGATCGATGCCGGGGATCCTGCCGCCGGCTCGACAGGGGCAGCTCTGGGGGTATTGGTGGGCATTTCCAGTCGGCAAGCGGGTGGGGAGACGGTTCAGCTTCGCCTGAAAAGCCTGGAGCTGTTCGATCCCCTAATTGCGCGGCTGGAGGAAGACCTGGGCCGGAGTTTGCCCGTCAATCGGCGCGGCATTCTCAAACTCCTCAGGGAGGAGGAAGTGGAAGCTTGGCAAGAGACCCTGGCGGCCCGCCGACAAGCAGGTTACCGCCTAGATCTGCTCAGCCCTGCCGAAGTGGGATCCCTGCAGCCCGGCCTGCGCAGCGACCTGGCGGCGGCCATCTACTCTCCCCAGGATCGACAAGTCCAACCCAAGCTCCTAACCCAGGCTCTCTTGGAAGCAGCCCAACGCAAGGGATCCCGCTTTTTCTTCCACCAGCCTGTCCAGAAGATTCAGCGCAGCTCGGATCCCCCCTTTCGCCTGCAAACGGTTTACACGCCCGCTCTCACCCTCTCGGCAGGTCACGTCATCCTGGCGGCAGGTCTGGGCAGCTCTCCTCTGGCCAAAGAGCTGGGGCTGCAGGTGCCGCTGCAAGCGGTCAAAGGTCAGGCCCTGCGGGTCAAAGCCCCCGGGATCCCCCTGGGGCCCGTGGTCACCGACGCGGATCTGCATCTGGTTCCCCTGGGGGATGGATCCCTGTGGGTGGGGTCAACAGTGGAGTTTCAGGCCCCCCATCCCGAGCCGACGCTGCTGGCGCTACAAGATCTGTTGGCCCGTGCCATCAGGCTCTGCCCGGCTTTGGCCGAAGCAACTTTGTTGGAGCATTGGGCCGGCCATCGGCCTCGACCAGTGGGACAGCGCGCCCCCATCCTGGGTTGGGCTCCTGGCTACGCCAATCTGCTCATTGCCACCGGCCATTATCGCAATGGAGTGTTGCTGGCCCCGATCAGCGCCGCCATCCTGCGGGACTTGGTACTGAAAGGGGAAACAGCCCTCTGTGATCTAGGGCCCTTTGCCCCCAGACAGGGCTGAGCCCGTATCCATCTTCCGGCTCTCGGCCCGCCGATGGACAGGACATATGTCAGAATGAAAGGCTGCCTGGTTAGGATCGGATCGTCCGTTGAGTAGCCCAAAGGAGAAGAGAGCCTTGCCGAAGTTCGCCCTAAAAGCCCTCTGGTTGGAAAACGATTTGGCTATTGCCGTCGATCAGGTGGTGGCCAAAAACCGCAGCCCCCTCACCCACTACTTTTTCTGGCCGCGGGATGACGCTTGGGAGCAGCTTAAGGCTGAGCTGGAAAGCAAAACTTGGATCAGCGAAGTGGATCGCATCGAGCTGCTCAACCGAGCCACCGAACTCATCAACTACTGGCAAAACGGCGGGCGCAACCGCCCCATCAGCGAAGCCCAGGCCCAGTTTCCCGACATCCTGATCGGCGGCAACTCCTAGCCCTCTCCCCCCTGTCAGCCAAAACGTGACTCCGGATCTGCCCATCTTGCTCAGGCTCCCGTCTTTGAGCTAGATTGGCACTCGGGAGTCTAGAGTGCTAACTCCCTGCTAGCCGAGCCGGAGGATTCCTGGGAACCCCACTCCGCCTGGCAGTACCCAAAGTAGGAGCCCAGTCAGACTTACGAGGATCGCGGATTCTATGGCAAAGCGGATTCTGTTTAGAGAAGAGGCCCGCAAGGCATTGGAGCAGGGCATCAACCAACTGGCGGATGCAATCAAGGTTACGATTGGCCCCAAAGGACGCAACGTGGTCTTGGAGAAGAAGTTTGGTGCCCCCCAAATCGTCAACGACGGGGTCACGATTGCCAAGGAAATTGAGTTGGCCGATCCTTTGGAGAACACAGGCGCCCAGTTGATGCGGGAAGTGGCCTCTAAGACCAACGATGTGGCCGGAGATGGTACCACCACAGCCACCATCCTGGCCCAAAGCATGGTGCGGGAAGGGCTCAAAAACATCTCGGCGGGCGCCAACCCTGTGGCTCTGCGGCGCGGCATTGAAAAGACCACTGCCTACTTGGTGGAGCAAATTGCAGCTCACGCCAAGGCTGTGGAAGGCCGTAAGACCATCGCCGAAGTAGCCACCATCTCTGCCGGCAATGACAGCGAAGTGGGAGAGATGATCGCCAAGGCCATGGATGCTGTAGGGCGAGATGGGGTGATCACGGTCGAAGAATCCAAGTCGCTGGAAACCGAGTTGGACGTGGTGGAGGGGATGCAGTTCGACCGCGGCTACATTTCCCCCTATTTCGTCACCGACTCGGAGCGGATGGTGGCCGAGTATGAGAATGCTTATCTGCTGATCACCAGCAACAAGATCTCTAGCCTGCAAGATCTGGTGCCCATCCTGGAGCGGGTGGCCCGCGAAGGTCGGCCTCTTTTGGTTATCGCGGAAGATGTAGAGGGAGAGGCTCTGGCCACATTGGTGGTGAACCGCCTGCGGGGGGTACTCAATGCGGTGGCGGTCAAGGCTCCGGCTTTTGGGGATCGGCGCAAAGCCATGCTGGAAGATATTGCCATTCTCACCGGCGGGCAGCTCATCTCTGAGGATGTTGGCATCAAGCTGGATAAGGTCACCCTGGACATGATGGGGGTGGCCCGCAAGATCACTGTCACCAAAGACAAGACCACCATTGTGACCGATGGCAGCACCAAAGCGGCGGTGGAAAAGCGGGTGGCTCAAATTCGCAAGCAACTGGAAACCACCGATTCCGAGTACGACCGCGAGAAACTGCAAGAACGCATCGCCAAGTTAGCCGGGGGAGTGGCGGTGATCAAAGTGGGGGCTGCCACTGAAACAGAACTCAAAGATCGCAAGCTGCGCATTGAGGATGCCCTGAATGCCACCCGAGCTGCGGTGGAAGAAGGGATCGTCCCTGGCGGCGGGGCGACGCTATTGCACCTCTCCAAAGGGATCCCGGCTTTCAAGGCCAAGTTGAATGCCGAAGAACAGGTGGGGGCAGAAATTGTTTACCGAGCCTTGCAGGCCCCTCTCTTTCAGATTGCCCACAATGCCGGTCTGGAAGGGTCAGTGGTGGTGGAAAAGGTTTTGGAGAAGGAGATGCCCTTTGGCTTCGATGCCCTGAGCGGAACCTATGTGGATATGTTTGCCCAGGGGATCGTCGATCCGGCCAAAGTGGTGCGCTCAGCGCTGCAAAACGCGGCTTCCATAGCCGGAATGTACCTCACAACCGAAGCGATTGTGGTGGAAAAGCCTGAGCCCAAGCCGGCGGCTGGCTCTGCACCTAAGGGGATGATGTAGTCTTGCGAAAGTGAGCTTTCTGGGAAGGGATCAGTCTTGGATGTACTCCTCGCCAGAGATCAGGGCAGCTTCGGCTTTTTGAAACTCCCTTCCCAAGTAGGCCGCATGGCTGAGCTGGGAGACCACTCTCTCCTGCTCCTTTTCAAAGATCTGTACACACAGTTCTTTGGCCGTGCGCCCAACATACACCCGTTCAGGGGATCGGTTGACGGAGCCCTTTGCCGGGATTACAGCTCCTGTCTCCGGATCGGTGGCCAGCCCCCGCTCGTTGATCACCGTACTGTAGTACTTGGCGCAAATGAGGTTCTGCTCCCGATCCAAGTAGATGACGAAATAGCCCGCCGGATCCAGATCCAGGGGGCGGCGGGAGAGATGGTCGTCAATGCTGCGAATCTGCTCGCTCAGGGGCTTGGAGGAAGGGGACATAGAATGGCCGACCAAAACCGCACAGGAGAAACGTAGCCGAGACTACCTTTGGCTGCTCTCATTGTGGCAGATGAACCCAATCTTTGGGCAGCCTTTGGGGTGGTTGACTTCCTTCCCAGCTTGAACGGTGGGGCTGGTCATATACCCGATGAAGGGGATCCTGTGCGGGCCATCCACCTGAGGTCTCAGAGCTTGGATTAGCGCGGGGCAACTCGATAGAATCGGGTGGCCGTCACCCACTGATCGGAAGGGATCCCCTCGACAATGATGGCGCGGGCAATGGCATTGCCCAGTTGGGATCCCCGCACCCGCACGTCGGCAAAGGAGCCACTCTGCTCAAAAGAGGCGATCTCCTGGAAGTTCAGCGGACGGGGGGATGCCACCGCTAACACCTGGGCTTGGCCGAAGGGTGGAGCGATGGTCAACCGATAGCTGGCCCCTGGCGGCGGGAAGGTGCGCACTTCTCCGGCCCGCAGAAACTCGTTGCCACCGGAAAAGCGGTTGGGCAAAATCAGATGGGTACGGCCATCGGCTTGGATGCTGAACAAGTAGACGTAGGCATCGCGGTTGGTGCTCAGGGTAATAGAAATCGGCTCGCCAGGCCGGTAGATGGGGTTAGACCCGCGCCGATCCAGCTCCAGATTCACCCGCAGGTCGGAAGGAACGGGGTTGACGATGATGGAGCGGGTGCCAGCATCCAACTGACGGGTATCGGCCAGTTGCAGCCTTTGTAAAGGAGGGTAGATGCCTAGGGTTTGCGGAAAAACAGCGGTGGTCGGAGCCACAGACAGCCCCAAAGCCAGCGGTAGGAAAAGCAGTTTGGCATTCATGGTTCACACCCAATCAATGGCTATGTTCATCCTAGGAAGGGGCGCAGGTTATGCGGGTCAGGCTTTGCGCAATCTCCAATCTCTTGCCGCGGCAGTTTCTCCTGCTGCAGATGGCACCCCCAAGAGGGAAAAGACGGTAAACCAGCGGGGGCACGGCTCTGTTCTCGGTACCTGGGATGGGAATTGGGAGCCACCGGTTTGGCAAGGGTTAATCTACAGGTAAGGGATCCCTTCCTCATGCCAGCTTCCCAGTCAACCCCCAACTTGCTCATGGCTCACGACAGCTACCAAGAAGGCATCGCAGCGGTACAAGCGGGCGATTTCCAGGCTGCCATCCAAGCGTTTCGCCAGGCGGTTGCTTCCGACCCAACCCATACCGAAGCTCGTTACAAGCTGGCCTGGGTACTGGGCATGAGCGGCTATCTGGATCCGGCCCTGGCAGAGCTGGAAGCCGTTTTGGCGGCAGATCCCAACCATGTGGCAGCCCATTACAATCGAGGGGCCCTCCTCTTGCAAAAGGCCCAACTGGAAGCCGATGAGGATGGACAAATCGATCTGGCCGTTCTGCAACAGGCGGAAGCAGCCTTTCAAGCGGTGATGCGCTTGGATCCCACCGACCAACGGGCCTTTGCCTTCCTCAATTTGGTCAAGCGGGCCATTCGCAACCATCAGGCGTCCACTCAGGTCTCCGGCGGCAGTGGCGGGTAAACCCCTGCACCAAGACTTCAATCGGCGCAATGCTGGGATCCCCCAGCTCAGCCTCTGCCTCTTGAGAGACCTGTTGCACCACTGCCGGTGACAGTTGCAGCTTTTCCACCAACTGCCGAAAAGCATCCAGCTCTTCCAGATTCACCACGGGCTCCTCCGGGCTGCGAGCGCTGGCGGCAATCACCAGGTAGCCCAACTTGAGGATGAGACGCTTATCGAGGATGAGACGCTTATCGGCCTCATCGCCAATTTTCGACAGCACCTCCTCCAACGGGACTTGCTGCACTAGGTACTGGCGGATCTCTTGCGCCAAGCTGGCCTGCTGGTCGAAATCCGGAGCAAAATGCTGAGAGAGTTGCTGGGCGATGAGTTCTACTTCCGCAGCCTCTAGCGCACCATCAGACCAGGCCATCGCAGTGACGGCTCGCAGCAGATTCATCTGCTTGGGAGTAATGCCGGGCGGGGGTGGAGTGGGCATATATCCTCCTGGGGTGGCTTATCTGCCAGTGTAGAAGGGGATCCTGGACCCTTCTGGTTAAGTTTGGTATCTGCTCGATGGCTGCTGGCTTTGGCTCAAGTCAAGATAGGTGCCGCCTACCCGGTCGAAGGGGGGCTTTTGCCGAGGGGATCCGATAAGTCTGTGGAGGTTGTGGTCGGCTGGTGATTGCACAGCCTGAAGCCCATTGCGTAGCATAAATGAATAATGAATAAAGTCTGGGGATCCCAGCAGTTTGGAGAGGTGTCCGAGCGGTTTAAGGAAGCAGTCTTGAAAACTGCCGTGGTTCACGCCACCGTGGGTTCGAATCCCACCCTCTCCGCTTACCTGGAGGTGATGCCCAACGGGCCGCAGCTACAGAGATTCACATATCGCTTCTGGGGGAACGAGAGGCGGTCAGGGATAGGGGCGTACAACACTAGATAGCACTAGTTATCCACTAGTTATCTAGACATTGAGAGAGCTTGATGCCAGAACCGACTCAGCAACAGCTTTTACGGGGAGTGAGGGCAGTGGTCATGGCATCTCCTCAGGCAGCGGCAGAATGGATCAAGCGGTCAGCCGGGTGTCGGGAAGCTGGACGCGGTAGCCTTTGAGTTCTCTCGGTTGCGAAGCGGTGCATAGCACTCACACAAGCGCGGTCAACCTCTCTGCGTCCTTCGTCGGCCTCTCTACACTGAGAAGCATCCTGCGATTCTAGGGTAAAGACCGGTGGTGGGGAGCTGACGCTTTTGTTATCCTGTCGCATAAGCTCCCCCTCTGGGATCCCAGGGGAAAGTGGGCCAACCTTGCCTGACACTGAACGCCGGCACAGCCCGCATAATGTTCCCGCACAATGTCCTGCACAATGTTGTGTCAGCAAGACTTGGTTCTCGATGGCAGGTTTGCAGAGAGGACGTGACCTGATGTTTACTTGGCTCTGGACGAAACAATTTTCTCGCTTGAATCAAAGGCTACAGAGCCTAGAGGTAGCCCGCGAGGAAAACCTTCTGTCTCCCGATCTGAGCGCCCAAACTCTGCAGGTGGCCCCCGACTTTTGGGAACGGCAGCACCAAGCCTTTGTCTATGTGGATAAGCAAATGCGAAGGCTCAGCCGTCGCAGCAAGATTTGGGGAGGAATGGCGCTGCTGGCCATTCTGGCCGATGCGGCTTTGATAGTGGCAGGTCTGGCAGCGTTCCAGTCTTGGCAGCAGGTGCAGGCGGATCGCCAATTAACTCGCATTGCCCAACAGGTTGCGGCTGTCGATCCTGTGCAGCAAGCTTTTGAGGATCTGGTGGCTCAATTGCCCCAGATGAGCGGGGCAGAGCGATCTCGTGCCCTAGAGGCGTTGCAGGCTCTCTCGGCCATCTCGATGGCCTATGGCGGCTACTCCTCCGACGGTTCTGCGGGCATTTCCATGTACAGCTCTGTTTTCCCAGCGGCAGCAACCCCTCTGGAGGCTCAACTGCAAACCATTTACCGGTTGGGGCAAATGCGGGTGGTGGAGGCGGTGCCGGCTTTGCTGACCAAGCTTGCGGACGATGAACCGGTGGTGCGGGAGGCGGCAGCCCGTGCCCTCGGCCAAATCGGGGATCCGCGCGCCTTGGGTCCCTTGCACGATCTTCTGGCCTATGAGCCCAATGAGTTGGTTCAAGATGCCGCTATTGCTTCGATTGCCCAACTGCTGCGCTGAAGAGAGGGTTAGATGGGGGTGGGAGTTGAGGCACTGGGGATGAGTATCGGCAAAATGAGCAGGCTGGGCAAACTGCTGGGGGTGATTTGTTGGGTGTGGGGATCCGCTCTGCCCGTTTGGGCGCAGGATCCCTTCCGCAGCGGGGACAATGCCCGCCCCATCAGCCCAGAGGTAGCCGCAGCTTTTGAAGAGTTCTTCTGTGCAGGCCGCTACAGCCAGAGCCGGGAAAAACTGGAAATGGCCAAGAAGGCCTCCCCCGAAGAGCCGATGGTCTATGCCCTGTTGGCGGCGCTGGCTTATCAGGAGGGAGACCTGGAAGCATTTGCCCAGTTGGCCACTCAAACCCGACAGGTGGCCGCCGAGTTGAAAAAGACGGATCCCTTGCGGGGCAACCTTTACGAGGGTGTGGGCTATGGGCTGGAGGCAGCCAACATAGTGGTGCGAGATGGGGTGGTCATCGGTTTGCCCAAAGCTCTGCCCACCCTCAATCAATTGTTTGCTTCCATTCGGGCCGCCCAAGCAGTGGACAGCAGCGATCCGGAGCTGAATCTGCTCAACGGCTACATGGATTTGCTGCTGACCTACCGGGAGAAGGCTCTAAATCAGTTTCGGATGGCAGCTCCTGACTATCTGTCCTACCGCGGCCAAGCTCTGGCCTACCGGGATATGCAGCGCTTTGACGAGGCATTGGAGGCGGTGGATCGAGCCATTGCTGCTTCTTGCAGCAACCCCGAGCTTTACTACCTCAAGGCGCAAATTCTGGTTTCCAAAGGGCAAGACCGAGAGGCCGTCCCCCTTTTCGATCAGGCCCTGCAAGCTTCCGCCCAACTGCCCCAACCTTTGGTGGAGCAAATCCAGATGGAGCGGGATCGCGCCGCCCAGCGCAGTGGGTTGACCGGCCAGTTGCCGGCCACGCCTAGCCCCTGAAGGGATCCCATGAGCCTGCGCATCAGCGGCAAACGAGCGCTGCAAACTCCCGCTGGCTTGGGCACTCGACCCACACCTGGCCGGGTGAGGCAGGCCTTGTTCAACATCTTGCAAGGGCAGGTGGAAGGCTGTCGCTGGCTGGATCTGTGCTGTGGGGCCGGTACGGTGGGAGCAGAAGCTCTGTGTCAGGGGGCCGCTTTTGTGGCCGGGATCGAGATTGCCGCCCCTGCCTGCCGCATCATCCGAGCCAACTGGGCCAAGGTGGCGCAGCTGGGGCAATCTTTCCAGGTCATTCAGGGAGATGCCCGCAAGCTGCTCAGCCGCGGCCTGAACTTGGAGCCATTTGATTACGTGTACTTTGCTCCTCCCTACGAGGCCGGTCTGTACGCCCCGCTCCTGCCCCTGATCCCGCCCTTGCTCAAGCCAGGCGGAACCTTGATCGTCGAGCATCGCAGCGGCCAGAAGCTACCAGACCAGGTGGGATCCCTGCTGCGCTTTGACCAACGAACCTATGGGCAAACGGCGCTGGCTTTCTATCGCAATCTGGAAGAGCAGCTCTAACTGGGAAAGGGGGTGCTGACAAAGCCGATTTCCAAGAGCTGCTGATAGGCTTGGGTGCCCAGCTCGCGGGTTGGGCCCTGGCTGTTGATGACCTGGATCAGCCAGCCCACAGCCTCCTCCGGTCGCCCGGCGGCGCGATAGACCACGGCCAAATCGTAGGCGGCTTGATCCCGGGCTTGGGCGGCAACACGGGCCAGCTCCCGCTGTTCTTCGGAGATGCGGTTTTGGATCCCGGCGAAGGCGCGGGAGAGATCTTGGTGGTAGTTGGAGCGCTGGTTGTAGGCGTTGAACACCTGTTGCAGCAGCTCGACAGCCTGGTCGTAGTTTTGCGCTTGGATGGCGGCATCGGCTTCGGCGGCCAGTTGTTCGGCTCGCAACGCGCTGAGGGCGCTGCTGGGTTGCTCTAGGGCGCGAAACTGCTGCGGATTGGGAATAAGCTGCTGTCCGGCAGGGAGCTGCTGAGCGGTGGCCCAGAAGGTGGAGCCCACGCCCAAGATGAGGCCGAGTAATACGCCGAAAACCAACCGCGCCCAAGAACGGCGCAGAAGGCTGAGCCCCTGTGCGATGGCGTCCTGGCGACAGCCTTGGGAAGCAACAGCGGGACGTCGTCCAATCATGTGCGGGTAACCCCCAAAACCTTTTTTGACCCGTTCCACTCTACCCTACTCCTCGGGTCTTTGCTGCAGCTCAGGGATCCCTTTGGAGCGAGGCTGGGAGGAGATGGGCTTCTTGAGCTTGGGCGGAGAGGAGCTGGGCGAGTTGGGTGGCTCTGGAGGCTTTTCCGGCAGCAGCGGTAGGTTGAGAATCAGCTCATACATGCGCAGGTATTCCAGCGCCGAGCGGTGCCAACTGAAATCGCTGGCCATGCCCCGCTTCTGCAGCGCTTGCCAAGTTTCTTTGTGCTGGAAGGCTTCCCAAGCCCGCGCCAGACAGGTGTAGAAGTCCAGGGCTTCGTAGCGGTCAAAGCAGTAGCCGGTGCCGATCCCCTTGCTGGGGATGTGGTGGCTGACGGTATCCACCAGCCCTCCCGTGCGGCGGACGATGGGCACACACCCATAGCGCATGGCGATCATCTGGCTGATGCCGCAGGGCTCAAAGCGGCTGGGCATCAAAAACGCATCTGCCCCCCCGTAGATCAACTGGGCCAGCTTGGGTTGGTAGCCTTTTTGGTAGGCCATTTTGCCCGGGTGCCGCTCGGCCATCTCCCGGATCCGCCCTTCGTAGTAGGCTTCGCCGCTGCCTCCCAGCAAAACGAATTGCGCGTCGCTGTAGTCCAGGAAGCGATCCAGGGCTTGGATGAGCAAGTCGATCCCTTTTTGCTCCACCAAACGGGCCACCATGCCCATCAGGAAGGTATCTGGGTTAACGGTCAAGCCCAACTTGGCCTGTAGCGTGGCTTTGTTGGTCGCCCGCCCGCTGAGATCATCGATGCTGAAATTGGCCTCTAGGTCTGGGTCGGTGCGGGGATCAAACCTATCGATGTCGATCCCATTCAAAATTCCTCGCAACCGTTCCCCTTTCCAGGCCAACAAGTCCTGCAGTCCTTCCCCATGCAGAGGGGTGCGAATTTCCATCGCATAGGTGGGCGAGACGGTGTTCACTTGGTCGGCGTAGAGGATCCCGGCAGCCATGGTGTTGTGGGCAGAAAAATACCAGGGCAGCCAGGTCATGCGCTCCAGTTGCCAGCGCCAGGGCCCTTGGTAGGCCAGGTTGTGGATGGTGAACACCGTGCCAATATCGGGAGCTTGGTGCATCCAGGCCGGGATCATGCCGGTGTGCCAATCGTGGCAGTGGATGATGTTGGGTTTCCAGGGGTAGTAAGTCCAGGCAAATTCGGCTACGGCGTTGGCAAAAAAGGTGAAGCGCCAGAACTCGTCCTCGCCGTAGTAGATGCGGTGGGGAGCAAAGCAGTAGTGGCTGACCAAGTAGAGGGGCACATCGGTGCCGGGCAAAACGCTTTCGTAAATATCGGCCACCTGACCCATGACCTGTTTAGACCAGATGGGATCTTTCGAGCGGGGGTATTGCCCCGGTTCCTGGCCGAACTTGTCCCAGAGAAAGCCATACAGAGGCATGATGATGCGGACATCCTGACCCAGCTTGCGCAAAACGACAGGCAGGGATCCCACCACATCCGCCATGCCCCCCACCTTGGCCAGAGGTGCTGCCTCTGCCGCTGCGAACAAAATCCTGGCTTGAACCACGCTGCCCTCCCTGGTGTTGTGGGCTCCGCTCCACCGCCGCGAACGGATCCCGGCTCAGTTGCCCTCAGCCAAAACCCTTCCCATCCTAAAACACAAGGGATCCCTGCGCCGGATGAGCTGATGCAGCGCCTCATCTTGAGGTTATGTTGCAACTTATTGATTTTTCGTAAGATGGAAGGACAGTGCTGCTCAGAACTGTTGTGGGCGCTGCTGTATTGCACTTTATTCGTCGTCATTGTTCTGGAGAGACGTCCTATGACCATAGCGGTAGGGCGCGTGCGTCAGGAGCGAGGATGGTTCGACATCGTCGATGACTGGCTCAAGCGCGACAG
>NZ_JANSIA010000008.1:0-44053 GCF_047461835.1 Synechococcus sp. R60.1
TCTGGTAGAGCAGAGCAGGCTCAGGGCTACTGAAAGCCCGCTCCGTACCGCTTAGCGGTCGGAGCCGGGTAGTTTACTTGCCCCGATCACAAGGACTTTGTCCCGCTGTCGCGAACGGTTAGGATCGCAACGCTGACTCAAACCTACACTGCACCCCCATGTTGCCATGCAGCGCCAACGCGAACACAGAGCATCGCTGGCTCTGGCGTGACCAGCCCATTCGCTACCAACAGTCGGGATCCACAGGCCCAGCCGTGTTGCTGATCCATGGCTTCGGGGCCAGCAGCGACCATTGGCGGAAAAATTTGCCGGAGCTGGGGCAGCACTGTCAGGTGTATGCGGTCGATTTGTTGGGGTTTGGGGGATCCGCCAAGCCCCTGCCGGGATCCCCTTTGCCCTACACCTTCGAGACCTGGGGATCCCTGGTGGCAGACTTTGTCCGAGAGGTGGTGGGCCAGCCAGTCTATCTGGTGGGCAACTCGATTGGGGGCATCGTGGCTTTGCAGGCGGCGGTTCTGGATCCAGCCCAGGTTTTAGGGGTAGCGATGTTGGATCCCTCGCTGCGGCTATTGCACGAGCGGAAACGGGGCCAGGTCTCCTGGCTGCGCCGCCAGTTTACCCCTTTGCTGCAATCCCTGCTGGGGTGGCCCCCCTTTGGTCGTTTCTTCTTTGCTCAGGTGGCCCAGGCTAGGGCCATTCGCAATATCCTCCTCCAAGCCTACGGGCGCAAAGAAGCGGTTACCGAGGAGCTGATCCAGCTTTTGCTCAAACCCGCTTTGGAGCCGGGGGCGGCAGAGGTCTTTTTGGCCTTTGTGCGCTATTCTCAGGGGCCTTTGGCTGAAGATCTCTTGCCTCAGCTCACCTGTCCCGTCTTGATCTTGTGGGGGGAAGCGGATCCCTGGGAACCCATTGCTCTGGGGCGGGCCCTGGCAGAGTTTCCTTGCGTGGTGGGGTTCATCCCATTGCCGGGGGTCGGCCATTGCCCCCAGGATGAAGCCCCAGAGCTGGTCAACCCGCTGCTGTTGGACTGGATCCGGGATCCCACCCGAAAACCTGAGAAAGGACTCCATTCTCTCCCCCCAGAAGAGGGGAGCTAGGAAGCGGCGCAGCAAGAGCTTCCCTGGGCTCAAGGATGGCGCGGGCTGCCCTTGGAATTCTCATAATCTACGCCCGACCAAGGTGCTCCAGTTGATCCAGGTTGGGGCCCCTCAGCCGGAATGCCTGGCCAAACCCCTGGATGAAGCTACCAGTTTTGGGGACGATCTGACAGAAGTGAAAATCCGCCAAGCCCAGGATCATCTCGGCAATCTCGTACTTGGCGCGATAGAGGGCCTCAAACCCCTGCGCTTGCGCCTCTTCGCGGCTGAGAAACTGGGCTTCTCCGCTCACCATCACCCGCGACAGGGCATGGTTACTGCGGGGATCCCCTGGCGTAGGCGGCTCGTGGATGAGTAGCGCGGCCCGGGGATCCGCCCGCAAAGCCTGGGTGTGGGCAGAAAGATCGCTGATGACAATGGCAAAGCGCAAGGGATCCCGCTGCACCACAAAAGGCACCAACGACACCGCCGGGGATCCCTGCTCCAGCACCGCCAAGCTGGCCACCGGCTGGCCATCCAGCAGCATATTTAACTGTTCCAGCACCGACATGGTTGTCCTCCAGTCCCCTTGCTATTATCAGCTCCCCTGTACTGGGACAAGAGCCACAACCCTGCTTACAGGCTGTTCCTGGCCTGGTTGAACTCTGCCCGGCAGCTCGGAACATTGGGCGTCAACAACGTTGTAAATAAAACTTTACAATCCTACGCAAAGCAAGCTACGCTGGTGAAGAAAGCACAAGGAGAACCCTATGACCCGATATCGCTCCGTTGTCGTCGAAGAAGGTGGTCGGCTGAACAACTACGCCATCGAGCCGGAAATGTATGTGGACAGCACCCCCCGCGTGGGCTTCACCGAATATGCAGAGCGCTTGAACGGGCGTTTGGCAATGATCGGCTTTGTTGCCCTGATCCTGTTTGAAGCTCTGTCCGGTACCACCCTGATTGGCTGGCTGCAGTCCCTGGGCCGATAAGCCAAAGAACGCTTCCTAGGAAGAGGGCTGTCTCTAATCGCCGATTGACTGTTCGCGATAGTGAGACGGAGTCCTCACTTTGCTGCACAGTTCTCTACAACCTGATGTGCAAACGCTAGGCAGTTGTGCGAGTGTGCAGAGAGCGGGTGGTTAAGTTTATGTTTCTAGACCCCAGCTACCGTTTGAAATGTACCCCAAGCTCTGGGGGAACTAACGCCTGTGGAGACTCCTCTGGCGGGGTGGTAGGTCTAAAACCTACCGCTAGTCAAGGGTTGCTGAAGCAGGAAGAAAGCAACAGCGCTGAGCAAAAATCTGTTCTGTTCAGTGCTGTGTAGGTCTTTCAGAGCGGCATCTCCCAGTGCAGCTCGACGTGGGTATGGCCTTCTGGGGTGCGGGTGCGATGCCAGGATCCCTTGGGTAGATAGCGGGCGATGGTGTTCATGGCCTTGCTGCCGTAGCCGCCGCTGAGGCCGGGAGCGTACTCGATACCATCGTTGACCACGGAAAGGCAGCAGTGGCGCTCCGTTTGGGCCAGCGACACCTTGACAAAGGAAGCATTGCCTTTGGGGGGTTGTACATGGGCGATGACATTGCCGATGGCCTCCCGCAAGAAGCGCAAGATGTCTTCTCGCTGATCAAACCACTCACCGGTGTTGGGCTCCTGCAGAGGTTGCAGTTGGCGCTCCACAGACAGCGTCAGGCTGCCCGCTTGGATCAGCTCGTCCAGATAGATCTCGATGCCGCGATGCAACCCCTCTCGCAAGCTGGGGGAGATGCGCAGCTTGGCGGCTAGGGTGCGCACATCGTTGAGCTGATTCCGGATCCCGCGTCCGATCCTCTCCAGTTGTTCGAGCAGGTGATCGTAGACGGCGGGGTCGGGCGACCTGCCTTGCTGCTGCTGCCATTGCAAGCTCTCCAAGTCGTCCATCACCACCTTCAACTCCTGCAGCTCCCGATCGTGAATGTCGGTGGCTACTCGGTAGAGCAGCTTGCGAGCCTGGTCAATGGCGGCCTCCTGTTCGGCTCGGCGCAGGCGCTCCAGTTCCTGTTGCTGGGCCAAGAGCCGTTCTTGATTCTCCACAATGACCAAAGTGAGCAGCAGGCTCACCCCCGTTAGCCCACTGGCCAGGGCCGGCAAGACGAGAGGCCAAACCCAACGCCCCAGCAGAAACTGGGCCACAGCCCACCCTTCGTAAACGGCAAGCCCCACCACAGGTCGCAGGAGAAACTGCTGTTGCTTCCAGCCCCAAGGGCTCAAAAGTGCTCCGCACCGCTGACGCGAACGTAGGGGGGGACGATAAAGCACCAAGAGCAGTCCCGTTCCCACTCCCAGCAGCAAAACCACCGCAGCCGCCACCCCCCCCGGCACGGATTGGTAGACCTCTCCGGTGAGCAGGCTGGAGAGGACTTGCGCCTGCAACTCCACCGCCGCAATCTGGGATCCATCCGCAGTCCGCACTGGGAAGGTCTCTGGATAGCCGCCCACAAAACCCACCAGGACAATTTTGTCCCGCAGTTGGTCGGCAACTTCGGGGTCAAGGGGAGGGATCCCTTCTTGGCCGCGGCAGGCTTGGCTGGGGTTGATCATCGGGGCAACAGACCCGGATCCTGCCTGGAGAACAGCTGGAGGGCAAACCCGTTCGATGGGGATGATGGGGATCCCGTGCTGGGATCCGAGGGGGTTGAATTGGATCGGCTGCAACCCCCGCTCGCGAAACCAGCGGCTAGCCCGCTCCGGGTCGTATTTGGCAAAAGCCAGAGCCTCGACCGAGGCGAACATCTGCTCCTCTTGGCTGTCGCGGCGCAGGTAGAGCCCCCGCAGCTGGGCCTGGCGCAGGATCCCGGCACTGTCTACCCGATGTTGCACCACCCCCTGCACATGTTCTGGCGGCACCAAGTACTCCAGCCGCAGGGAAGAAAAGGGCAGGAAATGGTTGTAGATGTTAATCTCGGAGCGGCCAAAGCTCTCGCTGCTGCGGGTGGCCAAGACCAAGCGATCTGGGTAGCGCTGTACCACCTGACGTAGAGGGGCATCTAAGTTCTCGTTGCCCAGGTTTTGCGGCACCACAAAGCTGCTGGGCAGGTTCAGCACCACCACCCTGGCCTTGGCTTCTTCCAATAGACGCAAGGTCAGGCCGGCGTAGTTGGCCCGTTCCAGAAGAAAGTCAACCTTTTGGCCAAGGTGCTCCGCACCGCTGTCGCGATCGAGTCCTATACGACCATCAATGCCGACGATCACCACCTCGGGAGAGGGCTGCTGAGGGCCACGCCAAGCGTACAGCCACTCCTGGGCGTCGCTCTCCATCCGCACCAACAAAGGATGCTGAGCAGAAAGGTTAAGCAGAGCAGCCCAACCCAAGCCCCAAGCCAACGCCCAGCCCAGCCGCCGCCGGGAGGGGGACAGTCGAGCTGGAGAAGTATAGCCTTGGCCAACGAGAAAGGGAGGGACGGGATCCGGCATATTGCAAAGGGCTTTGCACCGCTGACGCGACCACACGAACGGCAGTGCAGACGCGAGCCAGCTAAAAAGCGCTCCGCACCGCTGTCGCGATGGAGTTTTCTCTGCCATTTTGGCCGCTGCCGGCGGCTGTCGAGGGGATCCCTGGCCCCCCCGTTGCTGGGGGAAAACCGCAGCCTCAGTGGTGATGGTTGCGCACCCGCGCTGCTTCCTCAGGGCTAATGCCGAGGCGAGTGAGGTTGATGCGGCCTTTGTGATCGATGCTGCGCACCTTGACCACCACCTCATCCTCCACAGCCACCTCATCTTCCACCCTGCCGACGCGGTACTCCGCCAGTTGCGAAATGTGGATCATGCCTTCTTTGCCGGGCAAAAACTCCACAAAAGCGCCGATGGGGATGATGCGGGTCACCTTGCCCAAATACACCTGCCCCTCTTCCACCCGCCGCACCAGATTTTCGATCATCTCCCGAGCGGCTTCGGCTTGCCCCCCCACCGAGGAAGACACGGTGATCGTGCCATCGTCGCTGATGTCCACCTTGGCCCCCGTCGCTTCGGTGATGCCGCGCACCGTCTTGCCGCCAGGGCCGATAATCTTGCCGATATCCTCGGGATCCACCTTGAACGTGAGCAGACGGGGAGCTGTTTTGGCCAACTGGGGTCGAGGGGCGGCAATGGTCTCCAGCATCTTGTCGAGGATGAACTCGCGCCCGGCCTTGGCTTGCCGAATGGCCTGCTCCACCACGTCAACGGTGATGCCGGTGATTTTCATGTCCATTTGCAAAGCAGTGATCCCCGCCCGCGTACCGGCCACCTTGAAGTCCATGTCCCCCAGAAAGTCCTCGATCCCCTGGATGTCGGTGAGGATGCGCACCTCGTCCCCCTCCTTGATAAGACCCATGGCCACCCCGCTGACCGGCGCTTTGATCGGCACCCCAGCATCCATCAGAGAAAGGGTAGAGCCACAGACGGATCCCATCGAGGTGGAACCATTGGAGGAGAGCACTTCCGACACCACCCTCACCACGTAGGGAAACTCCTCTTCCTTGGGCAGCACCGGCACCAAGGCCCGCTCCGCCAGCGCCCCATGACCGATCTCCCGCCGTCCCGGCGAGCGTGAAGGCCGCGTTTCTCCCACCGAAAAGCCCGGAAAATTGTAGTGGTGCATGTAGCGCTTCTCATCCACCGGGTGCAAGTCGTCCAGCTCCTGGGCATCGCCGGGGGTGCCGAGGGTGGTAATGGAAAGGACTTGGGTGAGGCCGCGATTGAACAAGGCACTGCCGTGAACCCTTGGGATCAAACCCACCCGGCAAGAGACCGGTCGCACCTCGTCCAGCTTGCGTCCATCCACCCGCACCCCCTCTTGCAGGATTTGCTGGCGCATCAGCTTCTTGAGCAGAGCCTTGAACTGGTTGTCCAACTCTTTGGGGTTTTCCAGAAGATAGAGCCGCAAGGGATCCCCCTCTGGCCGTTCCTGGATTTGGGCCTCCAGCTTGGCCTTGAGCTCCTCCAGTTGTTGTTCCCGGCTGGTCTTGTCCAAAAACTGCCTGAGAATGGAGCGAATGCCCTCCTGAGCCTGCTCTTCCACAAAAGCAATCAGCTCCTCGTTTTTGGGGGGAGGGGGCAGCTCTACCGGGGTGATGTTGAGATCCGCCAGGACTTGCTGTTGGGCTTTGAGCAGCTCCTGGATGGCCTCAAAACCAAACTCGATGGCCTCCACCACATCCTTTTCCGGCAGTTGGTTGGCCCCGGCTTCCACCATGATCACGCCATCGGCACAGCCGGCCACCACCAGATCCAGATCGCCCGCCTCAATTTCGGCATAGGTGGGGTTGAGGATAAATTCATCCTTGACCAAGCCCACCCGCACCGCCGCCACCGGGCCGTTGAAGGGGATGCGAGCACCGTGAATGGCCAACGAGGCTCCCAAAATACACAACACATCGGGCGGCACCGTATCATCTACAGAGAGGGTGGTGGCCACCACCTGCACATCATCCCGCAGCCATTCTGGGAACAACGGACGAATGGGTCGGTCTATTAAGCGAGAGATCAAAGTGGCCCGTTCCGGTGGCCGGCCTTCTCGCCGCAGATATCCCCCTGGGATCCGCCCCGCTGCGTAGAGGCGCTCTTCGTAATCGACCAACAAGGGCATAAAATCAACGCCAGGCCGGCCTGGCTGCCGTGTGGCGGTAACCAAAATCGAGGTTTCGCCCGAAGTCAGCCAAACCCCACACCCTGCCTGAGGGGCCATCAGCCCAATATTGATGTCAATTTCCCGCCCATAAAAGGAAATCGACCGAGTGTATTCTGCCATGTAACGCTTCGCCTTCTTTTTTTCTTGCCGCTATCGTAGCATTCTCCTTTTGCTCCTTTTCAGCCCCCGCTGACCGGAGGGATCAGAACGACTTCGTCTCCCGCCGATAGGGGAGTGTCGGCAGCTACAAAATTGAGGTTGAGACCGAAGCGCGTTTGGGAGCGCCAAGGAGCCAAGCTGGGGTAGCGCTGGATCAGTTGATCGCACAGTTGCCCGACGGTGGTACCGGGGCTCACCTGCAGGCACATTTCAGTTTGTCCGATCACTTCTTGATAGATGGCAAAGAGCTTCAGCGTGATGGAAAAAAGCTCATCGGGGGCTGGATTTTGGGCAGCAACCATCGACAGTGCTCCCACCTGCTTTGAACGGTCTTGTAAACCATCTTGGGCAAGCTTGGGCCTGGCCGTCCACCAGAATCCTCTGCCCATCTCCTACTCATCAGGGATCCCTACAACCCCAGAAAAATCGGCTCTGGAGAAGCGAAAAAATACCCGCCTCCTAGATCCCGGTGAGGGGTTGGGGCGTCGCCCAAACAAAACTGTTCTTTTAGCTCTGGCCGGGGATCCGGGGCAAGGCTAGGGTAGGCCAAAAGCTTGCTTGGCAGCCAACCGGCTTCTGTGCTGATGCTAGAGCCACTGACCCCCTCCCAAATCAGGGCCTACTTGGATCGGATCGGCTACGTTGGCTCCACCCAGCCCACCCTGCAAACCCTCCGCCAGATCCACCGAGCCCACCTGCTGAGGGTGCCGTTTGAAAATCTGGACATTCATCGGGGTCGCGCCATTTGCCTGGAGCGGGATTTCTTGTTCCAAAAAATCGTCCGAGAGCGGCGGGGCGGCTTTTGCTTTGAGCTGAACAGCCTGCTGGCCGCTGCCTTGCAGGGAATGGGGTTTTCGGTACACCTGCTCTCAGGACAGGTGAGCCGCGCCGTTCGCGCTACTCCGACGGAGTCCGATGTCCGCTTTGGACCTGAGTGCGACCACTTGGCTGTGCAGGTGAACATCGGCGATGAAGCCTGGCTGGCAGATGTGGGGTATGGGGAGGCCTTTCGCGAGCCGTTGCGGCTGGGGGATCCCGGGATTCAAGCCCAGGCTGAAGGACGCTACCGCCTCACCCCTTGGCCAGGGGATCCCACTGCTTGCCGTTATTGGCTCATTCAGCAGGAACAGCCGGATCGCACCTGGAAAACTCTATTTCTTCTGGATCGGATCCCACGCTCCCTGCAGGAGTTCGAGCCCATGTGCCACTTTCACCAAACTTCGCCAGAATCGATGTTTACCCGGCTGCGCCTTTGCACCCTGGCCACTCCGACCGGACGGGTCACCCTCACCGCCCGCGCCAATGGCTCTTTCAAGTGGATCGAGACCACCCCAGAAGGCCGCTGGGAACGCCCTCTCAAGGACGAGAAAGAGTATGAACAACTGCTCGCTTGCGCCTTCGGGATCCACCTTTCTCCATCTCCTTCTGCCGCCGAGGAACGCAGGGAAAACAAGCCAAATGGCAATTTAACAGAGCCCACCCCAATCTCCCCCGAGCCAGGTTAGAACCCCTGCCAGTTAATGTCAAAATAGTAAGGCAATGTTTCGTTATCTCAGTAACCGTTATGGATGCTGCCGCGGTCGCTGCGTTTGATGGCCAAGCTTTGGATCACGTACTCATTTTCGACACCACCCTGCGAGACGGGGAGCAGTGCCCCGGCGCCACCCTCAACACCGAAGAAAAGCTGGCCATTGCCCGGCAGTTGGCCCGGCTGGGCGTCGATATCATCGAAGCGGGATTTGCCTATGCCAGCCCTGGTGACTTTGAGGCCGTGCAGAAGGTGGCCGAGCAGGTGGGAACCCCCGATGGCCCTGTGATTTGCAGCCTGGCCCGTGCCCTAAAGCCGGACATTGAGGCCGCCGCCGCCGCCCTGAAGCCTGCTGCCAAGCCCCGCATCCACACCTTCATCTCCACCTCAGACATTCACTTGAAGTATCAGTTGCGCAAAACCCGCGCCGAAGTGCTGCAAATTGCCGAGGAGATGGTGGCCTACGCCAAGTCCTTCGTGGACGATGTGGAGTTCTCCATGATGGACGCCACCCGCTCCGATCCCGAGTTCCTATACCAGGTGATTGAGGCGGCCATTCGGGCGGGGGCTACAACCATCAACATCCCCGATACCGTCGGCTATGTCATGCCGGAGGAGTTTGGCCAACTGATCAAGGGCATCCGCGAAAATGTGCCCAACATTAAGCAAGCGATCCTTTCCGTGCATGGCCACGACGATCTGGGCGTCTCGGTGGCCAACTTCTTGGAAGCGATCAAGCAGGGCGCACGTCAGGTGGAAGTGACGGTCAACGGCATTGGTGAGCGGGCCGGCAACACAGCGCTGGAAGAGTTGGTGATGGCCCTGCACGTGCGGCGCAGCTACTTCAACCCCTACTTCGGCCTGCCGGTGGACTCCGAGAAGCCTCTCACCCACATCAAAACCCAGGAGATCTATCGCACCTCCCGCCTGGTCTCTAACCTCACCGGCATGTTGGTGCAGCCCAACAAGGCCATCGTCGGCTCCAACGCCTTTGCCCACGAATCCGGCATCCACCAGGACGGCATGTTGAAGAACCGCCAGACCTACGAGATCATGGACGCCCAGACCATCGGCCTGCAATCGAGCACCTTGGTGTTGGGCAAGCACTCGGGCCGCAATGCCTTCCGCACCCGCCTGAAAGAACTGGGATTCGAGCTGTCGGAGCAAGATCTGAACAGAGCCTTCTTGCGCTTCAAAGAACTGGCCGACAAGAAAAAAGAAATCTCCGACCTGGATCTGGAAGCGATTGTTAACGACGAAACTCGCCCGGTGCCGGAGCTCTATCGCCTGGAGCATGTGCAAGTGGTGTGTGGCAATCGGGAAGCTCCCACCGCCACGGTGCGGCTGGTAACCCCGGAAGGAGAAGAGCGGGTGGACGCTGCTGTGGGCACAGGCCCGGTGGATGCGGTGTACAAGGCCATCAACCGCATCGTCAATATCCCCAACAAGCTGATCGAGTTTTCCGTCCAATCGGTTACCGCTGGCATCGACGCCATTGGGGAAGTCACCATCCGCCTGCGCCACGAAGACCGCATCTTTTCCGGCCATGCCGCCAACACCGACATCATTGTCGCTTCTGCCCAAGCCTATATGAATGCCCTCAACAAGCTCTACTCTGCGCTGCATGCGGCGCGCTCCACTCCTGAACAACGGGAGGCCGCCACACAAAAAATCTAAAGGTGCTCTGCACCGCTGGTGCGAACGCTTTGGGGGCTGCCAGAAGGGATCCCGTCCGCAAACACCCGCCCGATCACTTCCTCAATGGGCGGGTCGGTTACCGTTAGATCCAGCACCTCCAGCTCCGCCAACAGCTTCGCCACCGTCTGGGTAAGCTGCTCCCGCTGCACCCAAAGCCGCGCCTCACAGCCGCCGGCCTCTCCATCCGTGCGCACCTCTCCATACAGCTGCAGTTGAGCCACAGGGCAAGGGCGGGCCAATTCCAACTTCACCTCTCGGTAGGGGGCAAAGCGCTCCAGCAGCCCCTCGAGGTCGCCATCGTAGATGAGCTGCCCCGCGTTGATGACCAGCACCCGTTGGCACAGCGCAGTAATATCGGCCATGTAATGGCTGGTCAACAGCACCGTTGCTCCGTAGCGGCGGTTGTAGTCCCGCAGAAATTGCCGCACACCGGCCTGAGCGTTGACATCCAACCCCAAGGTGGGCTCGTCCAAAAACAAAATCTGCGGGCGGTGCAACAGAGCCGCCAACAGCTCCGCCTTCATCCGCTCCCCCAGCGAGAGCTTGCGCACCGGTTGCTTCAGCTTGCTTTCTAGGTCGAGCAGCTCTGCCAGCTCCCCCACCCGAGTTTGAAACTCTTTTTCGGGGATCTCGTAAACGGCAGCGTTGATGCGCAGAGAGTCCATCGCCGGCAGATCCCAGATGAGCTGCTGCTTCTGTCCCATCACCAGGGTGATCTGCCGCAAAAAAGCCGGCTCCCGGCGGTAGGGCACATGGCCGACCACCTGCACCGTGCCGCCGGACGGATAGATTAAACCGGTCAACATCTTGAGGGTCGTGGTCTTGCCCGCCCCGTTGGGCCCCAAGAATCCCACCATCTCCCCCGGCTGAACTTGAAAGCTCACGGACTGCACCGCCGGGATGTAGCGATAGGTGCGACGAAAAAAGTGGCGCAAGGTGCCAACCACTCCGGGATCCTTGACGGCCACTGGATAAACTTTGCTCAGGTTGTGGGCGGCAATGATTGGCTCCAACCGGGTCGGAACATCAGTTGACATCTGTCCTTACCCCCACGAAATAGCCAGACCCGCTACCCCAACCCCAAGGGCAAATCTTCTGGAGCTGGGCATACCGGATCTGGAGAGGGCTATTCTCAGTATCTGAGGGAAAGGAACGACTGGATAGGGGAACTACAACAGTCCTACATCCATCCCGGGCTTACCCGTGGCCAGCTCCACCTTCAGGATGCGGCCACCCGATTTCTGGATGCGCTGCTGCTCCCGAAACCAGTTGTCGTAGGGCACCAGCTTGGTGAAGTAGGTATTTTGCAGCTCCCGCTGAGTGCGAATCCGGGTTTGGCTGGGCACACAGGCCGTGATCTTAAACATGCGCATGATATGGGATCCCTGCTCAACAACGAAATGGGCTATCTCGACCAGCAGAACAGGCGACTCACCTCAGAAAGCTCGCGTACCGCAGATAGCACACCAGATCCCTGTGGCAAATCGCCCGTCGTGCTCGTTGGACAATGAACCTCACGCCGAGGCAATGACGCTGGCAGTTAGCTCAGGCCAGAGCAGATGTAATCGAAGTACACCCCCATTTCCTTGCCGGCATCGGCACCCACCAGAGCGGCAGTCACTTCTTTCATGGCTTGGATGGCCTGGATGGTGGCCCCAATGGGTACCCCCAGCGAATTGTAGGTTTCCTTGAGTCCGTTCAGCACCCGCTCATCCAGAATAGAGGGATCCCCGGCCAGCATGGCGTAGGTGGCATAGCGCAGGTAGTAGTCCATGTCGCGGATGCAAGCGGCATAGCGACGGGTGGTGTACATGTTGCCACCGGGACGGGTGAGATCGGAGTACAGCAACGCCTTGGCAGCAGCATCCTTGACGATGGTGGAGGCATTGGCCGCGATGGTGGCAGCCGCCCGCACCCGCAGCTCGCCTGTGGCGAAGAAGGCTTTCAACTTCTCCATGGCCGAGCTGTCCAGATACTTGCCTTGAACATCGTAGCTGTTGATTACAGCAGTAATTGCGTCTTGCATGATGAGCTTCCTAAATCCAAATCGACGAACAGCAAAGGGTTGTGCGGCAAAAACAATGAGGGATTAGCTCATTGCCCCCACCACAAAGTCGAAGTAGTAGCCGGCTTCAGCCGCATCGTCAGGAGAGAGCAGACCCATGGCCACCTGCTTCATTTGACGAATGCTCTCGGCCACCGCCGGAATGGGTGTGCCCAAAGAGTTGTACATCTCGCGAACACCCACCAGGCCGATCTCTTCGATTGGGGTGACATCGCCGGCAATGACACCATAGGTGATCAGGCGCAGGTAGTAGTCCATATCCCGCAGGCAAGTCGCCGTCATCTCTTCCCCGTAGGCATTGCCCCCCGGAGAGACAATGTCAGGGCGCTTCTGGAAGAGCTGGTCGGCAGCTTGTTTGACGATGCGCTCACGAGACTCGGTTAAGACTTGAGCAATGCGCAACCGCTTCTCACCCGAGGCAACAAAGGACTTGATCCGATCCAGTTCCCCCGGGCTGAGGTAGCGGGCCTCCGCGTCCGCGTTCACAATCGATTTCGTAACAACACTCATGGATATCCATCCTCAAGTCGATTTTTTAAAGAGTATGACGAGCATACCCGCAAGCTATTTTCCGATATGCTTGCCGTCTGCCATCTCAGATCTTCACACTTCTTAAAATCTCTCCCAGAAAAGGGACAGTCCCATTCCCGCCCCGACAGGGCAGTTCCCTCCCCAAAGTCCGGCAAGAGAGGGGCTACAATCTCACTTAGACTCACTTAGAATGAAGGCTGAGTCGCCAGGGGATCCCTGCAGGCTTGGTTTAAGACATGCGTTGAGGTTGCGATGACGGATGCCTCTGGGTCAGAACGATTGAAGCGAGCGAAAGGTATTTCTGAGGGTACGCCCTCATCTCTGCCGGATCACCTCATCCGGGCCACGGCGGCAGAAGGCAAAATCCGAGTGGTGGGCTTGGTGGCCACCCAGGCGGTACAAGAGGCAAGGGAGCGGCACAAGCTCTCCTATGTGGCGACAGTGGCCTTGGGGCGGGCCATGAGCGCAGCCCTGTTGCTGGCGGCCAACTTGAAGCGACGCCAGGCGCGGATTAACCTGCAACTGAAAGGGAATGGCCCCTTGGGCAACATCTGGGTGGATGCCGGCTTGGATGGCACGGTACGCGGGTATGTGAGCAACCCCGCCATTGAGCTTCCTCTCACTGCCGAGAGCAAGTTGGATGTGGGCCAAGCCGTTGGGCGCTATGGCTACCTCCATGTGCTGCGGGATCTGGGGTATGGCCAGCCTTACACCAGCGCGGTGGAGCTGGTTTCGGGAGAGGTGGGAGACGACATCACCTACTACCTCTCCTCCTCAGAGCAGATTCCCTCGGCAGTCCTTCTGGGAGTAAATCTCGACTCACAGCGGGTACGCGCCGCCGGCGGAGTGTTGTTGCAGCTGATGCCAGGGGCGCCGGCCAGTCTGATCCCAGAGATGGAAGCCCGTTTGGCCAAAGTGGAAGAATTTAGCCCGATGTTGGCTGGTGGCGGCGGCTTGCGGGAGCTGTTGCAAATCTGCCTGGGCGACTTGGATCTGAAAATTGCGCCGGAAATGCGCACCATCCGCTTCTACTGCAAGTGCAATTCCGACCGGGTGAAGGGGGCTCTGCGCATGCTGGGGCGGGACGAGTTGCTCGATATGATCCACACCGACAAGGGGGCAGAAGCGGTTTGCCAATTCTGCAACGAGGTCTACCGCATCTCGGAAGACGAGCTGCGCTCGATTGTGGCGGAGATGTCGGCCACCCCCTGATGGCACAATGATGGCCAACTACGGGATCCCGATTCTGACACCTCTCGATGTTGTCTGAGCCCCCGGTTGAGTTGGTTGAATTATCGGTTGTTGTCCCCTGCAAAAATGAGGCGGACAACCTGGAACACCTGTTCGAACGCCTGCAACTTACCTTGGAGCCGCTGGGGATCCCCTACGAGATTATCTGCGTCAACGATGGCAGCCAAGACAACACGCTGGAAAAGCTCATTGCCTTCCATCGTCGGGATCCCCGTATCAAAGTGGTGAACCTTTCCCGTTGCTATGGCAAGGAGATCGCCCTTACTGCCGGCCTCGATCACGCCTCTGGTCGAGCTGTTGTTCCCATCGATGCCGACTTGCAAGATCCGCCGGAGCTGATCCCGGAGATGCTGCAGCAGTGGCGGCAGGGCTATCAGGTGGTTTATGCGGTGCGCCGCAGCCGCCGCGGGGAGAGCTGGCTAAAACGCTTTACAGCCAACGGCTTCTATTGGTTGATTGATCAACTCAGCCAGGTGCGGATCCCGCGCAATACGGGGGATTTTCGACTGCTGGATCGGCAGGTGGTGGAGGCAGTTAAACAGCTGCGAGAGCGCACCCGCTTTATGAAAGGGATCTTTGCCTGGGTGGGCTACCGGCAAACGGCCATTTTTTACGATCGCGCCCCCCGCTTTCGCGGCAAAACCCAGTGGAACTACTGGCGGCTGTGGAACCTAGCCATAGAAGGCATCACCTCTTTTAGCTCTTGGCCGTTGCGGGTGTGGAGCTACATAGGGTTGGCGATCTCGGTTCCAGCCTTTTTGTATGGCCTTTTTCTCATCATCCGCACCTTGCTCTTTGGCTCCGATGTACCTGGCTATGCCTCTTTAGCGGTGATGATCTTGTTTTTGGGCGGGATCCAGCTGATCAGCTTGGGCGTGATTGGCGAGTATTTAGGCCGCGTTTTTGAAGAAGTGAAAGGCCGCCCCCTCTACCTGGTCGATGGCACCTTTGGGTTTGAGACCCCACGACCTTCCCCTGCCCTAGATTCAGTACCTACGCAAAAGCTAGGATGAAAAGTCATCTTTCAGAGTTTTGGATCCCGAGGCAACATAACTTTGGTACTCGCGTATAAAGATATCTTTCATCTCTTCTGGAGATAGCTGGATCCCTTGGATTTTGGCGCGGGCGATGGCCTTCATCAGCTCGATATAGGCCAGGCCCAGAGAGAGAGTGAGGGTGGCTGCCGTAGTGGATTGGATAGCGCTGCCTACAATCCCCGAGCCGGGAATCATCTTCAGCAAGTTGGACACAATCGTTCGCCCGATTGCTGTTGTAATTGTAGTGCCTGCCAAAGCGGCTATCAAAGAGTAGTAAAAAGAAGGGGAAGCCTCGAAGCCAAAAATAAAGCTGATATTGGCAATCATGCCTGCTTGGGCTGTAACCAACAGAGGGGCATCTGCAAAGGGAAGGGGCACTGCCCCGATAAACGCTGCACTGGCCACATAGCCTGATACGTACTTAAAGGCAGCCTCGGCTTTGAGATCCACCCGCAGCAATTGCTGGCGGATAAAGGCAAGGCGAGCCACTTCCGGCAAAAGCTCTAGCGTGCAGCCAATTAGGTGCTCCAGCCCGTGGGCAGGAATGGTAATTTGCCGGTTAATCGCCTTGTTGCGGGCCAAAACGGGAACAATGTAGCGGACAGGCAAATTTTGATGCTGCAAATACCGGAAAAACTCGCTCTCTTCAGGATTGGGATATTCCAAGCATTGGGTTAAGACCAAGATGACGGGAACGTCTTTGAGTTCCAACTCCTTTAGCCATTTGCGTTCAACTTCCTCCAACCGCTTCAGTTCGTGGTGGAGGCAGTACCAAACAAGATGGATGTGATGTTCAGGATCCTTAAAGCGCAGCTCCTCGATAAGCTGGGAAACCTCCAGGCGAACTTGCTGATTCTGTTCACCGTCTAGTTCCATGCCAGGTGTATCGTAGATGGTGATTGGGCAACCTGGCTTGGAATACTGACGAATGTGGCGGGTGACGGGGCTGCCAACACCGGTACGGGCCAGCTCATCTCTAAACACTGCATTGATCAAGGTGCTCTTGCCCACCCCGCTTTTGCCAATGACCAGGATGTTGCAGTGGCCCAACTCTGTCTGCGCCTCTAGGAGGTCCTTCTGTAGTATCTGAGACACCGAATTCCAGAAAGACTTAAAGGCTTCTGGCTTCTCGAGAGATTCAGAAGCTTCTGGGATGCCTCGGGCACGGTCAACAATTTGGCGGGTTAGGTCAGTCAGTTTCTCTAAGAAGGATGGGCTTTTCTGAGACATGCTTCTTGCTTCTTCCCCTAAGGCCGATAGCCCCACAAAGGTAGTTCAGGGCGGATCCTACTGCCAAGTTTCTTCCGATACCGGAGACTGACCTAGCCAAGAGCCAATCTGTCTGCGCCCTGATCCCACTCCAAAGGGATCTGCAACAACGGGCTTATTGAGAGTTATTCACAAGAGCCATTTTCTGCACTATGCTAGATTTGGAGATAAACACCCAAGGATCCCAGGCCCGTTGTGGCGGGCGCTCTAGGATTCACAGCTCCTTTTAACTTGTGCTGGAGAGTTTTATGTCCGAAACTTCAACCCTGCGCCAGTCTTTCAACAGCGTGCGCGACAATCCTGTCTTGCTTGGCACTGAGATAACCCAGCCGGTTTGCGAGGGGATGAACGCCCTGCTGGCCAGCTTCCAGGGGCTGTACTTGCAGTACCAAAAGCATCACTTCGTGGTAGAAGGCACTGAGTTCTATCCGCTGCACCAACTCTTCAAAGATCACTACGAGCAGGCGAGGGAGCATGTCCACGACCTGGGAGAACGCCTAGAAGGGCTGGGAGGTGTGCCGGTAGCCAGCTTTGCCACCTTGGCCCAGCTTTGCTGCTTTACCCCTGAGCCGGATGGAGCTTTTGGGGCGCGGCAAATGTTAATGAACGACCTGGCGGCAGAGCAGGCCATCATCGATCTGCTGCGGCGACAGGCAGCCCAGGCGGAGAGCCTTGGGGATCGGGCCACTCGCTACCTCTACGAGCAGATCCTGTTGAAGACAGAGGATCGCGCCTTCCATCTCCATCACTTCCTGGCCAACGACAGCCTGGTCTTTGGCTTGATGAACGGCAGAGCCTAGCCAGAAGGTCCACAGGTGGGCTTGAGCCTGCCTGGTTTCCGACCTCTGGCTTTTTTTTGAAAGGCTATTGAGAATTTGTTTCATCTCTTCACTATTCTTTACTCTGAGGTGCTGATCCCGGCCATGAACCCCGTCTTTCTGGACTCTGAGCGCGGCTATCTCTTGAACATTCCTCTGGGCGAGCGCTGGCGCGTTGGTCGGCGGCTGATGGAATTGGGGATCCCGGCAGTTTGTACGGGAGATGGCCGTCTGCGGGTGGAGGCGAGTACTCCATTGGCCGTTCTACAGGTGCGCAGTGTGATCCGTCAGCACACAGCGCGGCGACAGGAGTTATTGGATGGCCTAGAGGTTTGTTGGCAGCTCAACACAGAGGCTGGGGGTCAAGATGAGCAAGTTCCCTAAGCAAGGGATCCCGTTTGAGTCGGAAGGCCGGTTTTTGGGATTTCTTCCCGATAAGGATGGCAAGCTCAAGTACCTGCGTTGGCAGGCTGGGGCTGACATTTTTTCCGGCAAGATCCCCAAGCCCCTGCGTTCTGCCCTCTACCGCACCCTCAAACCTGGAGACACCGTGCAGATCTGTGGGGAGCGGGAGGTGGATTCGCACAAAGGGCGAGAGAAGTGGGTGCTTTACCGGGTGGTTCCCCTCGGAGAGAGGGCGGGGGGTTTGTCTTCGGCTTCTGGGGCTGAGGCAGCTTCCGAACCGGTTGCTCCAAACATCACAGATATCAAAGGAGATATCAAAGGTACAGACATCAAAGGTAAGGTGCTGGTCTGCCAGAAATCCGACTGTTATCGGCGTGGGGCCGGAGCGGTGATGCAAGCCCTGAACGCCCACTTGGCCGCCTACTCTGGTTCGATTTGCGTGCAGGGGGTGGGCTGCATGAAAGATTGCAAACGGGGCCCCCATGTGGTGTTTATGCCCGACAAAGCCCGTTATAGCGGCGTTTCCCCCCAAGGGATCCCGGATCTGTTGGAGCGGCATTTTGCCATTGCGTCGCGGGTACAGCAGGTTGAGACAGCGGCTTCTTCCCAATGCCCACGCTGACCCTCCATCGGCGAACGGCTCTGTGGGGCGGGCACGAGTGATTTTCCTTCTGCAGAGGAGCCGCTTTGGGTTGGTTTGAGACAGATTCCTTTCTTTTTCCCGGTGGTGGGCTGCAATTGACTGCCCTTGCCCCCCGGGAGAGGAGAGCCAACACAATCACACAGGTTGCTGCAATCGGAAATGAATGGTGCAAAGGGTGCAGCAGTAGACCTGGGGAGAGCGAGATCCCGATTGCCAGCTGGTGGAAGGGATCCCTCCTGTGTGATGCTACAGACAGAGGCAGGCTAGGGGAGGGAACAAACCTTGCGGGTGGGGATCATCGGCACCGGCTACGCAGCTCGCTCACGGGCCGAGGCCTTGCGCAAAGATGGGCAAGTGCAGATTGTCGCTGTTGCCGGTCGAGCTCCCGACCGGAGCGATGCTTTTGCCGCCGAGTTGGGGGCCGTCGCCTATTCGGACTGGTCTTCTCTGTTGGGCGAGCAGCGGCTGGATCTGGTTTTTGTCAGCACCATCAATCGGGATCATGCCGCCATTGCCCGTGCTGCTCTGGAGGCAGGGATCCACACCGTCGTGGAATATCCCCTCGCCCTCAGCGCTGCCGAAGCGCGTTCCTTGGTGCAATTGGCAGCCGAGCGGCAAGTGCTGCTGCACGTCGAACACATCGAGCTAATTAGCGGCGTTCACCGGTTGCTGAAACAAGAGCTGGAAGGGTTGGGCAAGCTGTTTGCCGTTCGCTACATCACTCTCACCGCCACCCACCCCGCCCCCGATCGCTGGACCTATCGGCCTGAGTTGTTTGGCTTCCCCCTCATGGGGGCTGTTTCTCGCATCCACCGCTTGGTGGACTTGTTGGGCAAGGTGGAACGGGTGAGCTGCCAACTGCGCTACGACGGGCCGGATCTGCCCCACCGCTACAGCAGTTGCTACTGCACAGCCCAGCTGAGTTTTGCCAGTGGGTTGCTGGCGGTGTTGACCTATGGCAAGGGGGATTCCCTGTGGTGCTCGCAGCGGCTACTGGAGTTCCACGGTCAACGGGGGGGCCTATTGATCAACGGCGAAGAGGCAACGTTGCTGCGGCCCGGCAGCGCCCACCCTCTAGAGACGGGATCCCGCCACGGCCTGTTCGAGCAAGACACCCGCATGGTGCTGGATCACCTGCGCCACGGCAGACCCCTCTATATCCATACTGAAAACATGCTCCACGCCCTGGCGGTGGCCGAGGCAGCCGAGCGATCTGCCCAAACCCAGCAGGTGGTTTGCGTTCAGGATTGGCCCTAAGGGAAGTCCCTCTCCCCTTGAGAGAGGGGAGCTACGCAATGGGGAGTTTCACTGGGATGTTATGGTCATTTCAGGTTAAGGTGAGACGCCTGGGCTGCTGATCGCGCCAGCGGGACGGAGTCCTTGATAAAGCCCTATAGCCTGCTGCACTCAGAGTTTTAGGTGTGGGTGCAGTGCCCTAGTTTAATTGAAATGACCATACTGGCAATACAGGGATCCCTGAAAATAGACAGGATGGCGGGGAAGGCTGGTCATGATTGAGGCAGGGACAAGCGTCTTGAGGCGGATGTTGGGCGTCTACGGCAGCTCCAAGATGGGCGTCCTGCTGCTGTTGGGATTTTCTTCGGGTTTGCCGCTGCTGTTGATCAACACCACCTTGAATGCTTGGCTGACCCAAGCGGGCTTGACCACCATTGCCATCGGCTTGTTTAACCTGCTCAATTTGCCCTACTCCTTCAAGTTCCTGTGGTCGCCTGTTCTGGATCGATTTCTGTTGCCGGCACCGGGATCCCTGCGGGGCAGTCGGCGGCGGGGGTGGATGGCCCTGACCCAGGTGCTGTTGCTGCTCAGCATAGGGCTACTGGGTTTTCAGGATCCGACCCAAACCTGGCTGGAAGCCTTGGGATGGGAAGAGCTGTCCCAGACTTGGCCGGGCATCACAGTTTTCACCCGCCCGATCTTTCTGGTGGGGTTGCTGGTGGCTTTTTTGAGCGCCTCTCAGGACATCGCGGTGGACGCTTACCGTACCGATATCTTGGCAGAGCGGGAGATGGGGGCAGGGGTAGCCATTTTCGTATTTGGCTACCGCATCGCGCTGTTGGTCAGCAGTGGCGTGAGCTTGATCTTGGCGGACTATTTGCCCTGGTGGCAGGTGTACGGGATCATGGCGCTGCTGATGTTGATCGGGTTGATTACCTCGTTTTTGGCCCCTGAGCCGGAAAACAGCGCCCTCAAGCCTACCTCTTTGCGGGCGGCTATCCTCGAGCCATTTCAATCTTTCTGGCGGCATCGCCTGGCCTGGGCAATCCTGCTGTTTGTGGTCTGCTTCAAGTTGCCGGACAGCTTGGCAGGGCAAATGACCCCTACATTTTTGTTGCAGACGGGATTTAGCACCAGCGATCTGGGCATTATCCGCAGTTGGATAGGCTTGTTGGCCACCTTGGCTGGGGCTTTTGTGGGGGGGGAGTGGGTCAGCCGCATCGGCACCTACCGCTGCCTGTTCATTTTCGCAGCCTTGCAAGGGATCGGCAATTTGGGCCTGGGAGCGATTGGGTTGGTGGGGCAAAACTATCCGCTGCTGCTGGGGGCAACCGTTTTCGACAACATGGCCGGGGGCATGGGCACGGCTGCTTTTCTGGCTTTTTTGATGAGCCTTTGCGATCGGCAATTTAGTGCCACCCAGTATGCTTTGCTCACCAGTGTATTTGCCGTGGGGGGAACCTTGGCCGGGGCTGTGTCAGGCTATTTGGCGGCTGCGGTCAATTGGCCTTTGTTTTATTTGATTACAGCGATGACAGCCGCTCCGGCAATGGTGATCCTGCTGTGGCTCGGCCCCCCTTCATCGCCTGCAACCCCGGCCACAACCGCATCTGAACCGTAACTGCCCCACCGCAAATCCGGTTCTAATAGCCTTGCCTTGAACGCAACAAGGATGGCCGCCTACAGCGCAGCCCCGATTTTGGCCGCCAGATCCACCAGCCGCGCCGCATAGCCGTACTCGTTGTCATACCAGGAGAGCACCTTCACCGTGCGATCCCCTAAGGTCATGGTGGATCCCAAATCCACAATGGAAGAGTGGGGATCCCCGACAATATCCGCCGATACGATCTCCGGTGGAGCAATGGCCAGGATGCCGCGCAGCGGGCCTTCTGCAGCCTCGACAAAGGCTTGGTTGACGGCTTCTCTGGTGATGGGCTGCTCGGTACGCACCACAAAGTCCACAATCGAGCCGGTCAAGGTGGGCACCCGCAACGCCAGGCCATCCATCTTTCCTCTCAGGGCGGGCAAAACCTCGGCCACTGCCGTGGCAGCCCCAGTGGTGGAAGGCACAATCGACACCGCTGCCGAGCGGCCCCGCCGATAATCTTTGGGATCCGGGCGATCCACAATTGCCTGAGTGGCGGTATAGGCATGGCAAGTGGTGAGAAAGCCGGTCTCGATGCCGAAGCGATCCAACAAAACCTTGGCCAGCGGCGCCAAGCAGTTGGTGGTGCAGGAAGCATTGGAGATGATGTGATGCCGCTCTGGGTCGTATTGGTCATCGTTGACCCCCATCACCACCGTCAAGTCGGGGCCTTTGGCAGGAGCAGAGATGATCACCTTTTTGGCCCCGGCTTCCAGGTGTTTGGCCGCCCCCTCTCGTTTGGTGAACAAGCCGGTTGATTCCACCACCAGGTCAACCCCTAGATCTTTCCAGGGCAGTTGTGCCGGATCCCGCTCTGCCAAAACCCGGACTTTCAGGTGGTTGCCGATTTGCAGATGCCCGTCCACCGCGCTCACGGTTTGGGGAAGGCGCCCATAGGCCGAGTCGAACTGGAGCAGATAGGCCAAGTTGTCGGGTTCGGTCAGGTCATTGACTGCCACCACCTCCAGCTCCCGAGCTGGCTGAGACAGCAGCACCCGCAAGAAGGCCCGCCCAATGCGACCAAATCCGTTAATGGCTACCCGTGTGGTCATCGCAATCCTCCGGTATCAGTTTATACGATGGATCAGGGGACGCGGCATGGGAGACGCTGCCCCCCTAGGGATAGGGTAGAAGAAGAACGGGATCCCCATCGCTTTTGCACCCAAGATCTCCAGATTTGCCACTGGGACTCACCCAAGAAGTTGCCGGCAGAAGGGAAAAGTAGGAATGAAGGTATTGCTGACCAACGATGACGGCATCGAGGCTGCCGGGCTGGCCAACCTCAAGTTGGCCCTCAACTCTCTCATCCCGGAAGAACACTGTTGGATTGTGGCCCCCCACCAGCAGATTTCCGGCTGCAGCCACCAGGTGACGACGGGGCGACCTTTTCGAGCCTTGGCCCGCGGCGAGCGCACCTTTGCCGTCGAGGGATCCCCTGCCGACTGTGTGCGGGTGGCCCTATTCAAGCTGGCCCCAGCGGTGGATTGGGTGCTTTCCGGTATCAACGAGGGGGGAAATCTTGGATCGGATGTGTATCTGTCGGGAACGGTGGCGGCGGTACGGGAAGCAGCGATGCGCGGGATCCCGGGAATTGCCATTTCCCAATACCGAGCAGGGGGCCAACCCATCGACTGGGAGCAAGCCCAGCGGTGGACGCGGGAAATCTTGGCGGAGCTGATGGAACAACCCCTGCCCAGGGGGGCGTTTTGGAATGTGAACCTGCCCCACTTGCCCGCCGGATCCCCTCTGCCGGAGCGGGTCTATTGTCCCCTCTGCACCCAACCCCTGCCGCTCGATTATGCGGTGGAAGCCGAGGGAAATGGGGCAGAGTCGCTGTGGTTTCGCTATCAGGGCCGCTATGCGGAGCGCGCTCGGGATCCCCAAACCGATACCGACATCTGCTTCTCCGGTCGGGTGGCCATCACCCAAGTGCAACTGGCCAAGGACTCCGTCCCGCTAACGCGACCAGGCGTTTCCGCTGGGGGGGGTAGAAGCCAGGTTGCGGGCAATGGTTCTCAGCCGTTGCAGCCGTAGCGCCGTCAGGATATCGGTGGGATCCAGCTTCAGAACCTGTTCTATGGCATCTGCCAGGTGTTGAGCGGCCTCCTGTCGGGTGTAGCCGCGAAACTGAGCACGGCGCAGGGCAAATTCATCGGCGTCGAAATGGGCGCTCTCCCGGTTCAGGTTTTGCCAGATCTGCCGGACGGAGAGAGCCGTAATGCCACCTGCCAACAGAGCGGAAAAGGGGTGCTGCAAAGAGAGCTCCGCCACGGTGGTGATGCCCCCCATCAAGGCCAGCGATTGGTAAAACCCCGGCTGCAGCCAGTTGCGGTTGCCCAGCCATCCCACCTCCCGCAGAAACAACAGATCCCGCTGCGGCTGAGGGATCCCTTGCCAACGGCGAAAATCGATGGCGATGGTGCCCTGGGGCTGCCAAGGGGCTTTGCGGCGGGAGATGAGCATGGCTTCACCCCCGAAGTGGGGAACGACGCTGATCAAGGGTCGGAAAGAAGCGGGGAGCAGATCCCGCAACCGTTCGGTTTCTTCTTTTTCAAAGGATTTGAAATCTGGGCGGCTGTTCATGGCCTCACCTGTTAGTGGCATTGAGGCGGGGAGCCCGCCTGAACACGGGCGCTGTTCCGGCCCCAGACACCCCAGCCTGTGCAGAACCGATGCGAGGTTAGTCTATCGCATCTCCAGGCTGGCCGTGGAACTCTGGCCGTGGAACTCTATAGGTGGAACCCTGTAGGTTTCAAAGATCCCAATCCTAGGTTGCGTAGACTGGGAAGGCAAGCCTACCCGTCTTACCTACTCGTCTTAAATCCGAGACCATGACCTTCCCAGCTCAGCCAGAACCCCAAGTGCTCCGTACTGCTGACGGGAATGAGCAGAGTATCAACAGCCCCCTTTACACCTACGCCTTCTTCCCGCAGCCAGCTCCAGAACTTTTGCCCTTCATCCGGCAAACCGAGGGGATCCATCGGTCGGTGCAGGTGTTCTCCCCGACAGGCAGCCGAATTGCCGCTGCTGTGGAGCCGATGCCGGATCCGGAGTCGCTGCAAGTCTCGGATGAGGTGTTGGTGCGTTCTGCCCTGCGCCACGACCAGGTGATCTGCCGACTGTTCGCCCAGATGCCGGTGCTGCCCCTGCGCTTTGGCACCTGCTTTTTCTCAGCAGAAAAGCTGGGATCCCATCTGCTGTCCCGGCAGACGGAGTACGAACAAGCCCTCGCAGCCATTGGGGGGCGGGCCGAGTACTGTCTCAAAGGAAGGGTTCAACCTCAGCCCCAACCGGAGCCACAGCCCTCCCTAAGCGGGACGGCCTATCTGTTGGCCCGCAAGCAAGCCTATCTCCAGCAACGACAGGCCCAAGAGCAGCAAGAGCAGGAGCAGCAAGCCCTACAGCAGCTTTGGCCTTCCACCTGGCCTGTGCAAAGGGGGGATCCCCAACCGGGAGAGGCCTTGCGGCTCTACTTTTTGCTCACCCCTGCCGAGTGGGAAGCCGCCGCTCAGCTCACCCAAACCTGGCTGGATCAGCACCCCCATTGGCAACTGGATTGGAGCGCCCCTTTGCCCCCTTATCACTTTGTCCGTGCCTTACGGGATTCTCTGGCGGACAAGTGTATAGATCCCAACTAAGGACGCCGTCCTGCTAGCGCGAACAAAGTGCTCTGCATGCGGATCATGGTCGCGTTAGCAGAGCGTGGATCCAAGCGTGATAATGGTGAGGGGATCCCGTCCGCTTCCTGTTTGCATTGGCGAGGCGGAGCCCTCACAGGGCAAAGGACTCCGTCCCGCTAACGGGAACAGCAGGCAAAAGGAAGAGTTGTGGTCTAAAGCGCTATGCGCCGCTACCGCGAACGAGTTGGGCTATTGGGGCTGGGCACGGTTGGCACGGGTGTTGTGCAAATTCTGCAGCAACCCCGGCATCCTCTCTTGCAGTCGGTTGAGATTGCGGCGGTGGGGGTGCGCTCTTTGGACAAGCCACGGCAAGTGCGGATCCCGCCTGAGCGCCTGACCACCAATCTGGAGCAAATCGTGTCGGATCCGGAAATCGACGTGGTCATCGAGCTGATGGGGGGCTTGGAGCCGGCCCGCAGCTTGATCTTAAAAGCCCTTGACCACGGCAAACCGGTGATCACGGCCAACAAAGCGGTGATCGCCCGCCACGGGGAGGAGATCTTTCAGGCGGCAGCCCAAGCCAAAGTCTCGGTGCTCTTGGAAGCGGCAGTCGGGGGCGGGATTCCGATTCTGCAGCCCTTGCAACAGTCCCTGCAGGCCAGCCACATCCAGGCGGTCTGGGGCATTGTGAACGGTACCACCAACTTCATCCTCAGCCAGATGACCCAGGCGGCCAGCTCATTTGAGGAAGCCCTGGCCCTGGCCCAGGCCCACGGCTACGCCGAAGCGGATCCCAGCGCCGATGTGGAAGGGTGGGATGCCGCCGACAAGATCGCCATTTTGGCCAGCCTTGCTTTCGGGGTGTCTGTGAAGCGGGAAGCCATCCCCTGCGAAGGGATCCGCGGCATCAGCCCCACCGACATTCGCTATGCCCGCGAGTGGGGCTACACCTTCAAGCTCTTGGCCATCGCCCAAAGGGCCAACTCTGGCGGGGAGGCAGCGAAGATGGCCTTGGACATCCGAGTTCACCCCACCCTTCTGCCCTCTACCCACCCCTTGGCCAACATCAACGGCGTGGACAATGCCGTCCTGGTGCAGGGGGATCCTTTGGGGCAGGTGGTGCTGTCGGGGCCGGGGGCGGGGCGGGGGCCGACTGCCAGTGCCGTTGTTGGCGATCTGCTGACCCTGATTGCCCACCGGCAAACGGGGGCTGATGCCCCCAATCCGCTGTGGGGATTCTCCTGCTTCCCCGCTGCCGCCTCTTTGATCCCTCTCTCGGAATTGGAGTCGGAGTTTTACGTGCGGGTGTTGGCTCAGGATCAGCCGGGGGTAATGGGGGCGATTGGCACCTGCTTCGGTCGCCACCGGGTTAGCCTGGAGAGCATTACCCAAAAGGAATGTCACCAAGAGCAGGCGGAGATTGTGATTCTCACCCACACCGTCCGGGAGGCCGACTGCCGGCAGGCGCTGGCCGAGATCCAACAACTGCCCCAGGTAGCCGGGATCCCCAGCCTATTTCGGGTGCTGCGCTAGCTGCTATAGATCCAAAATGCTCCGCACCGCTGACGCGAACGCGCTGGTGGGACGGGGAGCGGCTCAGAGCATAATTGTTTGACTCTTGAGGATTGAAAACCCCGTTGGAACCCAAAAGATGAACTCTTCTGTTAAGCACTTTAGCGGGACGCAGCCCTCGCAGGCCGAGGTGGTGGTGGTCGGGGCGGGCATCAGCGGCCTAACGTTAGCCTTGCGACTGCAACAGGGCCTATCCTCCAGGGATGACTCCACCCAGCCGGTGCTCCTGGCCGAGGCCAGCTCCCGCGTGGGGGGCTGTATCTCCACCCAATCCAAAGACAGCTATCGCTGGGAAGAGGGCCCCAACAGCTTTACCCCCGTCCCCGCCCTGCTTAACCTCATTGCCGAGGTGGGCTTGGCGGAGCACCTGGTGCTGGCCGATGCCAAGCTGCCCCGCTACATCTACTGGGAAAAAGAGCTGCTGCCGGTGCCCCTGAGCCCTTCTGCAGCCATTGGCTCGCGGCTGTTGAGCGTGGGCGGCAAGTTGCGGGCCTTGCGCGGCTTGTTGGGGTTTGTTGCGCCGCCGCCAGGCGGAGAGGAAACGGTGCGGCAATTCTTCCAGCGGCAACTGGGATCCGAGGTGGTAGAGCGGCTGGTCGAACCTTTCACCTCAGGGGTGTATGCCGGGGATCCGGATCAGCTCAGCGCCTTGGCAGCCTTCCCCCGCATTGCCGGCTTGGAAGAACGCTACGGCAGCCTCTTTGCCGGTGCTGTGCAGGCTTTGCGCAGCCGTTATCGCTACGCGACGCTCCCGCGAACCCGTCACCAGGACAGCGGCAACTCCCCTATCCAACCTCCTCCCAAGCGGGGCCAACTGGGTAACCTGCGGCAGGGGTTGCAGCAGCTACCTGAGGCGATTGCCCAGAAACTGGGCAGTGCGCTGCGGCTGGGCTGGCGGGCTGTGCATCTCAAGCGGGATGAGACGGGCTACCGGGTGGGCTTCGTCATACACGACAGCGGTGCAGAGCACACGGCCCCAGAAGAAATCCACTGGGTGGCGGCTCAACAGGTGGTGCTCACCCTCCCTGCCTACGCTGCTGCCACCCTCCTGCAGGATCTCAACCCCCAGGCCAGCCGGCTGCTGAGGGAAATCCCCTACCCGCCTGTGGCGGTGGTGGCTTTGGCCTATCCAGAAGAAGCCCTTCCCCAGCCGCTGCGAGGGTTTGGCCATCTGATCCCTCGCTCTCAGGGCCTGCGCACCCTGGGCACCATCTGGGCCTCCTCCCTCTTCCCAGAGCGGGCTCCTCAGGGCTATCACTGCCTGGTCAGCTTCATCGGGGGAGCTACCGATGCGGCTTTTGCCCGCCAGAAAGGGATCCCGCCCATTACGGCGCTCTCCCCTGACGAGCGGGCCCAAATTGTGCATGCAGAACTCAGCCAGATCCTGCTCACCCGCCCTGTCGAACCCATCCGCCTGGGAGAGCGCCTGTGGCCCCAGGCTATCCCGCAATATACGCTTGGCCACCGGCAGCGGATTGCCCAATTGCAGGCCAGCCTGGCCGACCAAACCCCAGGGGTGTGGGTGTGTGCCAACTACCTGGATGGCGTGGCCTTGGGAGATTGTGTGCGGCGGGCCGAGGCCCTAGCCCAGCAGATCCTGTCCGTCCGGCGTTAGCGGTGCGGTTCCCGTTCGCGTGTAGCAGCATAGAGTGCTGTAGACATAGCAGCATGAGCCATCCCTACACCAGCCTCCTGCTCATCCCCACCGGCATTGGTGCCCGCATTGGCGGCTTTGCCGGGGATGCCCTGCCTGTTGCCCGCACTCTGGCAGCAGCCGCAGAGCGGGTCATTACCCATCCCAACGTGTTAAACGGAGCCAGTTTGTTTTGGCCGATGGGGAACGTGTTGTACGTGGAAGGGTACGGCCTGGATCAGTTCTGTGCGGGGGTGTGGAATTTGCGGCCAGTGCGCCAAAACTGTGTTGGGGTGGTGCTGGATGCCGGGATCCCCCCCGATCTGCAACAACGCCACCTGCAGGTGATGCAAGCCGCTCAGGCCACCTTGGGGCTCAACATCGGCCCCTGGCGCTTGACCCGCCAACCCTTGGGCGTTTCCGTCAGCTTCTCCCCCTCCGGGGCCAGCCAGGGATCCCTGGCCCAGCCTGATGCTCTCTTGGAGACTGCCCAGGAGCTGGTTCGCCTGGGGGCAGAGGCCATTGCCGTGGTGGCCCGCTTTCCGGATGATTTGGACTTCAGCCAGTACGAGCAGGGAAGGGGGGTGGATCCCCTGGCCGGCGTCGAAGCCCTGATCAGCCACCTGGTGGTGCGGGAGTTGCGGATCCCTTGTGCCCATGCCCCCGCTTTCTACCCTGAGACTTTCCCCAAGCCGGTTCACCCCCGCGCTGCTGCTGAAGAGGTGGGGTTTACCTTCTTGCCTTCGGTTTTGGTGGGCCTCAGCTACGCTCCCCAGTTCGTCAAGAGCGGGGATCCCGCCCAACCGGGCGACCTGACAGCAGAGCAGGTGGACAGCGTCATTGCCCCGGCCACTGCCTTTGGGGGGCCTGGCTTGCTGCACCTGGCCAGCCGTTATGGCTCCGCAACGCTGTCGCAACCCCACCACAATGCTCCGCCGCTGACGCGAACGGACGGAGTCCTTGCCCGTCCTCCGCTTTTCATTGCCGTCGAGGAAAACACCACCGTGATGCAGGTGCATCCCCGCCAGTTGGGGATCCCTCATGTATCGGTAACCTCCTATCTAGAGGCGATTGGAGTGGTGGTGGCCCACCGAGCAGGAGTGGCCTGGTCGTCGCTACGGCTCTCCCCCTCCCCCCCGGAAAAGCTGGGATCCCACACTTGCGCCGTTATTGCTACGCGACGCTGTTGCGTTCGTGACAGCGGTGCAGAGCACAATAGTGGGACAGAGTCCTTTCGCGATAGCGGGACGGAGTCCCAGTAGGCTACCGGTCGCGTTAGCGGGACGGAGTCCATGAGCAGATGGGAGCCGGCAGGGGATCCGCTGGGTTTAGGCCGGCAAACCACTCGGATAGGGCAGCCGGCAAGCAGAGGCCGGGGTTTCCCTCGATGTGCAGCCGCTCCAGTCGGGGCAGTTCTGCCAAAAAGGTCGGCAGTTCTCCCGTGAATTGGTTACGTGCCAGGCGCAGATCCCGTAACTGATTCAGCTGAGCCAGCTCGGGGGGCAGGGATCCGCTGAGGCGATTGTCCGACAAGTAGAGGTTTTCCAGGTGGCGCAGTTGCCCCAGTTGGGGGGGAATAGGCCCAGAGAGCTGATTGCGATCCAAAAACAGGCCCTTGAGGGAGCTCATCTGGCCCAGTTGGCCGGGAAGGGTGCCGCTGAGGCGGTTGTTTTGCAGGATGAGGTTTTCCAGATGGTGCAGTTGCCCCAGTTGGGGGGGAATAGGCCCAGAGAGCTGGTTGTGATCCAAAAACAGGCCGCGCAGGTTGCGCAGCTGCCCCAGCTCGGCTGGAATGGAGCCGGAGAATTCGTTGTAGTCGAGAAACAGGTTTTCCAACTGGCTGAGTTGCCCCAGCTCGGGCGGCAGGGGGCCGGAAAGTTGGTTGTGGCTGAGGGACAAGGCTCGCAACCGGCGAAATTGGCCTATTTCGGGCGGCAGGGATCCGCTCAACCCCTGACGATCCAGCACCAGTTGGACAAGGCACTGATCCGAATCAAAAAGGGCCACCTCCTCTACCTTCACCTCCGGGCGGCCCAGAGCTGCCAAGATCTGCCGCAGCAAGAGGGGATCCCGACAAAGGGGAGCAGACCAGGCCCCCATCCCCCAGCTCAGCCAAACCCAGATCGCCAACAGGCCCACCGCCCACCTCTCGTGCCGAGCCATTCCCCTCTGCTGCTTCATCCCTGCTCTCCAAAGGATCTTTGCCAAGGTAGCATCCTACTCCGTCCCGCCTCCGCCGGGGTTGTTGCTATGGGCAGGGGAACCGCGACGTAGAAGAGTTCTGGCCCGGAACCGGCTAAGGACTCCGTCCCGCTAGCGCGAACAGCTACACTGAAAAGCCGATGACCTCCTCTTCGGCAAACCTCCATGGCCAGGATCAACGACCACTTCCTCAAGCTCAAGACCGGCTATCTCTTTCCCGAGATCGCCCGGCGGGTGCAGGCTTTTGCCACCGCCCATCCCGAAGCTCAAATTATCAAAATGGGCATTGGCGATGTCACCGAGCCGCTGCCGGAAGCCTGTCGAACGGCCATGATCCGGGCGGTGGAGGAAATGGGGGAACGGGCCACCTTTCGCGGCTATGGGCCAGAGCAGGGCTACGAGTGGCTGCGCCAGGCCATTGCCCGGCACGACTTCCAGGCCCGCAACTGCGATATCGACGCTTCCGAGATCTTCGTCTCCGATGGCTCCAAGTGCGATTGCGGCAACATCCTGGATATCCTCGGCCACGACAACACCATCGCCATCACGGATCCTGTCTATCCGGTTTATGTGGACACCAACGTGATGGCGGGCCATACGGGGCCGGCCAACGAACGCGGCGAATACGAGGGCCTGGTCTATCTGCCCATCACTGCCGAAAATCACTTCACCGCCAGCCTGCCCAGCCAAAAGGTGGATGTGATCTACCTCTGCTTCCCCAATAACCCCACAGGCGCAGTGGCCACACGGGAGCATCTGCAAAACTGGGTGGACTATGCCCGTGCCCACAACTCCTTGATCCTGTTCGACGCCGCCTACGAAGCTTACATCACCGAGCCCGGGATCCCCCACTCCATTTACGAGATTCCAGGGGCGCGGGAATGTGCCATCGAGTTCCGCTCCTTTTCCAAAACCGCTGGGTTTACCGGCACCCGCTGTGCCTTTACGGTGGTGCCCAAGTCTTTGCGGGGGCAAGCTGCCGATGGATCCTGGGTGGATCTGTGGAGCTTGTGGTATCGCCGTCAATCCACCAAGTTCAACGGGGTGTCCTACATTGTGCAGCGGGGGGCGGAGGCGGTCTATTCCGAAGCGGGGCAAGCGCAGGTGCAAGGTCTGGTGCAGTTTTACCTGGAAAATGCCCGCATCATTCGCCAGCAGTTGGCCGAAGTGGGGATCCAAGTCTATGGCGGCGTGAATGCCCCCTACGTCTGGGTGAAAACACCCGCTGGGCTGAGCAGTTGGGAGTTTTTTGACAAGCTGCTGCACACCTGCCATGTGGTGGGTACCCCTGGCTCTGGCTTCGGCAGCGCCGGAGAGGGCTATCTGCGCCTGTCCGCTTTCAACAGCCGCGCCAACGTGGAAGAGGCAATGCGCCGCATTGGCAGCGTGTTTGCGGGGGCTGGAGCCGTTGGTTAATTGAGTCTTGACCCAGAGGGCGAGGATTCTTTCAGGCGCTCCCCGCCGCCAGAGGCGAACAGCTTGGGCCCGACAGGAAAGATGACGAACCAGTCGGCGATACCGCCGCGAACCCTTTTGCCTGCAACGCAGCAACTGGGCCAGCTTCCCCTTCGGCTTTCCGGGTACTGCCGCTTCGACTGCAGCTCCTGACCGTTAGCGATGAAGATATCCATACCCTCATGGGCAGTGGCCAGGTGAACTTTGCCCAAATCCACCCCATTTCCACCAGAACGGGTGTGTTCTGGGGCCAAGGTATCACCCTTTCCCATTGGGCAGATAGAGTTTGCAGCAGCCCAGCAAAAAGCTGCCCTGATCGCGTCAGCAGGTCGTATCTTGGTCGGCCAGTTCTGGCGAAAGCCTTTCACAAAGCAGGCCGTAGGTCTTTTGCCTGGATCCCTAGACCAGCAGCGGGGCTTTGCGCCAAGCCTTGGGCTGCTGGAACCGGTGCAGATCTCGGATCAGCCGCACCCAGCCGTCAGACATGGACTCCACCAAAACTTTGCCTTTCTCCGGCGTGGCGGCGGTGGCATCGCCCAAAACTCCGCTCTGGGTGAGATCGCGAGTTGCCCAAGCGAAAGGGATCCGCCCTTCCATGCTGAGCAGGCTGTTTTCCGGCAGATCGTGGGGATATTCGCAGACCAATCGGTCGGTTCGCACCGTATCGGGCAAAAGGTGCATCAGCATACTGGTCTCCCCATCGCCGGCGTGAATACCCAATTCCCGCTCTTTCTCGGTAAACAGCTCTCGTCCTTCGTGGGGAACGCGCCAGACCGACACCGGAAACAGCATGAAATCTTCATACTTCTGGTGCAGATCGCGGGCAACAATCTCCAGGACCTGTGGCTGGCCACCGTGGGAATTGAGGAACACCAGCTTGCGAAACCCAGCTCGGTAGATGCTCTCTGCCACTTCTGCCAGCACCGCCATCAGGGTTTGAGCCGAGAGGGTAATGGTGCCGGGGAAATGCCAATGCTCGTTGGCTTTGCCGTAACATTGGGTGGGCAAAACATAGGCCGGGATCTCAGGCTCCAGCTTCTCCATGGCGCGCCCAATGATCGCCGTGCCGATGCAGGCATCCACCACCAGGGGCAGGTGGGGCCCATGTTGCTCGATTGAGGCAACCGGCTGAATGATCACCACGTTCTCTTTGTCGGGCATGGCCTGGATCTCCGTCCAGGTCAGGTAGGGGAAAAAGCGGTGGGGCGGGACAAAAGTGTGCATCATGGCGGGATCCGTTCAAGTTTGATCAGAAAGCTACCTAGCACCATGCCACAAAATCGGGTTCACGAAATGCCCGCAAAGACGGGATCCCCGGCCAACCCGCCTGCCAAAGAAAAGTAAGGAGGCCATCGATTAGGATCAGTACAGTCCATATCGTCTTCAGTTAACGATTGCATGACCCTGTTGCCTTGTTTGCCCGCCCAGTGTGACTCTGTTGAGGGCCTGCGTCTGCTGGGGCGCCCTTTGCCCGCCTCGGCGGAAGTGGGCAGCGCTCCCCCCTCACCCCGTCCCATCCTCGCCCTGCCAGGGCCGCAAGCCACCCTCTATGTGGAGCTGATTCAGGCTTCTCTCCACAATCTTGCGGCGGGATCCCCAGCATTGCTCTGGGTGCGGCCTCTCCTGCTCAGGCAGGGATCCCAAGTCTTCAACCTGCGGGCCACCTCGGATTTGCTCTGGCCTGCTGCCGGCTTTGTTCCGGCCTATGCGGAGGAGGTATTGCCCCTTCTGGAACAGGCAAGGGATCCCGCTCCCCACGAGCTCCCTGCCCGACAGCAGTTGCAGGCCTTTCTGCGGCAAGTCTGGCGAGGCTAGGCTGCCCCGGAATGGCCAAGGGAGGCGGCCAACCTTTGCAAAGCCGATGCCAACATCGCTAGAGCCGCGTCAATTTCTGCCGGGGTGACGATCAAGGGGGGCACAAAGCGCACCACCTGGGATCCTGCCGGCACCAACAACAGCCCGCAGTCCATGGCTGCCTTGACCACTTCAGCCGCCGGGATGCGCACCACCAAGCCCTGAATCAGGCCCCAGCCCCGCACTTGCTCAACGAGCTGCGGAAACTGCTCCGCCAAGCGGGACAGCCCCTGACGCAGATACACCCCTGTCTGCTGGGCATTCCAAACCAAACTCTCCGACATTAGCGTGCGGCAAACCGCCAGGCCCACCGCACAAGCCAAGGGGTTGCCCCCAAAGGTGCTGGCGTGATCCCCCGGCTGAAACACGGCGCAAAAGTCTTTCGCCAACAAGGCCCCGATGGGGATCCCACCGGCCAGGCCCTTGGCCAAGGTGAACACATCCGGCTCCACCCCCAGGTTACAGTGGCCCCACAGCATACCAGTACGGCCCATGCCCACCTGCACCTCATCCAAAATCAGCAGAATGCCCCGCTCGCTGCAGATCCGGCGCAACCATTGAAAATAGGCGGGATCCCCCGGCACAACCCCCCCTTCCCCCTGCAACGGCTCCAACAGCACGGCACACACCCGCTCGCCCCAGCGCTCCAACACCGCTGCTGTGCCCTCGATGTCGTTGTAGGGAACGTAATCAAAGCCGGGCACCAGAGGGGCAAAGTCTTTTTGGTATTTGGGCTGGCCGGTGGCGGTAATGGTGGCCAGGGTGCGGCCATGGAAGCTGGCATGGGCGGTGAGGATCATCGGATCTTGGATCCCGCGCACCGTGTGGGCATACTTGCGAGCCAGCTTAATGGCTCCCTCATTGGCTTCCGCCCCTGAGTTGCAGAAAAACACCTTGTCGGCACAGGAGTGCTGGGTCAGCCATTGGGCCAGTTGCGCCTGCGGCTGGTTGTAGTAAAGGTTGGAAACATGATGCAACTGTTGCGCCTGCTCGGTGAGCGCCTGAATCCACACCGGGTGGGCATGCCCCAGAGTACAGGTAGCAATGCCGGCCACAAAATCCAGGTACTCCCGCCCCTGCTCATCCCAAACTCGACACCCCTGCCCGCGCACCAGGGTTAAAGGATAGCGCCCGTAGGTGGACATCACATGCTCGGCAAACAGCTCGGCAGTTGTCGGGGATCCCGAAGTGGCACTGGCAAGAGGCGAAGTTAGAGGAGACATGGCCGGTAAAAGATTGCTGTCGTGTTGGCGGCGCGGAGCGCTTTGGGGCTGGCGCAAGCCGTGTTTCGAGTGTACCACCCTGCTTTGGAGATGATATTCTGGCGGGGCCAAAGATTCAGGGATCCACAGCAAACAGACAGAAGCAAACAGACAGATGTCGCGGCGGGGGGTAACGGTCTGGTTTACAGGGTTGAGCGGGGCGGGCAAAACCACCCTAAGCTGCGGCGTGGCCCAGCAGTTGCGCGCTTGGGGGCTGCCGGTGGAGGTGCTCGACGGAGATGTGGTGCGGCAACATCTCACCAAGGGTCTGGGCTTCAGCAAAGCGGATCGGGATGAGAACATTCGCCGCATCGGCTTTGTGGCGGAGATGCTGACTCGGCACGGGGTGATTGTGCTGGTGTCGGCTATTTCCCCTTATCGGGCGGTGCGGCAGGAGGTACGGCGATATATTGGCAGCTTCATCGAGGTCTTTGTGGATGCCCCTTTGGAGGTGTGCGAACGTCGGGATGTGAAGGGCCTCTATCGAAAGGCGCGGGCAGGCTTAATCCAGAACTTTACCGGCATCGACGATCCCTACGAGCCGCCGGAACACCCGGAGGTGGTGTGCAAAACTGCCGAGCAAAGCATCTCCGAATGTATTGACCTAGTGGTGCAAAGCTTGAAAAGCAGAGGTTATTTGTAGCAGACTCGCTGCTCTTACGCTGCCCGTAGAGGGTGGGCTTCCCCCCGGAGTAGCTGCAAAGAACCTAGAATTAAGAAAGGCTTACAAGCAACTCCTATGGCTTCGACATCGGCATCGGCCACTCCCATTTCGGCGCGGTGGATCTGGCGAGGGCAGTCGGTTCATTACGTCAGACAGGGTGAGCAGGGGCAGCCTCTGCTTCTGGTGCACGGCTTTGGGGCCTCTACCGACCACTGGCGCAAGAACATTCCCGAATTGGCTCAACATTATCAGGTGTATGCCATTGATTTGCTGGGTTTCGGTCGCTCCGCCAAGCCCAACTGGGACTACCGCGCCGAAATCTGGCGGGATCAGCTGCGGGACTTTTGCCAACAGGTAATCCGTCGGCCTGTGGTGGGGATCGGCAACTCCCTGGGCGGCTATGTGGTGCTCAGTTTTGCGGCGGAGTGGCCGGAGTGGGTGCGGGGCGTGGTGCTTTTGAATGGGGCAGGTGGGTTTTCCACCCTCAAGGGATCCCCGACCGGATGGCGGCAATGGATAGGCGGATTGGTGGGCTGGGGCCTGCGCCAGCGCCTGGTGTCTTACCTGCTGTTTCAGTATTTGCGGCAGCCGCACGTGATCCGAGCCAAGCTGAAGCAGGTTTACTACGACCCGGCAGCCGTGACCGATCAGCTGGTCGAGGCCATCCATCGCCCCACCCAGGATCCGGGGGCTGCCGATGTGTTTGTGGCCTTGATGCGAGGTGGGCAGAAGGGACGGTATGTAGATGAGCTGCTGTGCAGCTTGGTGCGCCCGCTGTTGTTGATCTGGGGAGAACGGGATCCCTGGATGCGGGCTCGGGAACGCTCTAAGCTGTACCGGGCCCACTACCCTCAAGCAGTGGAATACTTCCTGGAGGCTGGCCACTGCCCCCACGATGAGCGCCCCGAAGAGGTCAATGCCCTGATTCACCGGTGGATCGAGACCGGGATCCCAGCCACCACTTCTCCCCCCATTTCCAAAGCTGCCCCTGTATCGGAAGTCCATCCCTAGGCGGCCCGTCTAGCTTGGGCTGTCCAACAATTCCTCCTGGGGATCCCCTTCTAGGCCGATGGTGTACTTAGACCATTCTCGATGGGAACCACTGCCGACGGCTTTGGAGATTTCAAAGTAAAGAGTGCTGTGGGGACGGCGGGGTTGGCGCAGCAGGGGCATACCGGCTTCGCGGGGGGTGCGGTTCCCTTTTTTCACGTTGCAACGCACACAGGCACTGACCACATTTTCCCAAGTATCCCCGCCGCCACGGGAGCGAGGGATCACGTGATCCAGGGTGAGATCTTCGCCGAAGCAGCCGCAGTACTGACAACGATGCCCATCCCGGTAGAGGACGTTGCGGCGCGTAAGTGGGATCTCCTTGTGGGGAACGTGGACATAGTGGCGCAGACGAATGACGGTGGGCAAGGGAATGTTGCCGTACACCACTCGGCCATTGTGCTCGATTTGCTCGGCCTTGCCCTTAAGCAAAAGAACGACTGCCCTGCGCCAACTGGTGATGTTGAGCGGCTCGTAGGAGGCATTCAAAACCAAAACCTTGCCCATAGTGCCGCGCACCGCTGACGGGATCCCCAACCCAAGCCGGAAGGCGCCAGCCCCCTGAAGTTATGCAAAATGTTAACACAGCTTTAGATTCAAGCAGTAGGAGTTCTGTGCTCCAGGAGATATTCCCGGCTGCTGCAAAACGCTACTCTGGAGAAGATCTGTTGGCAAGGGCGTGTTCAATCCTAGGGCATTACGTGGGGTTTCCCGAATAGGCTGAACTTTATTGAGGTGATGAAGCTGGAACTGAAATCTTCAACTCAACAGCAGGATCTGCCCCAAAAGAGAAATCCAGGCGAGGGATCCCGCTGGCTGATGGGTTTGGCCATTGCGCTGCTTTGTCTGGGATCCCCCAACCGCTGGTGGCACTGGTTTCCGGGAGCGCTGCTGGGCTTAGCCCTGCTGTTTGGCCTGTGCGAGCAACGGCAAGGGTGGGCGCGGTGGCGTTTGGCCTATGGCCTCTGGTTTTGGGTTTGCCTGTATGCCTTCTGGGTGGATCCCTTCTCGGTTAAGGTGTTGAGCGCCTGGGAGATCCTGGGGGGCGTGGTGGTGGCTCCCCTGATCCCCCTCTTTTTCACCACCGCTACGCTCCTCAGTTTGGAGCTGAGCCGTCCCCTGCCGGTTTGGGCACGTCCGCTGGGTTTGGCCACGGTCTGGACGGGCTTGGATGGGCTGTTGGGCTTGCTCTGGTGGCCCATCCCTTTCCACTGGGGATCCCTGTTGTTCGACTGGCCCCTCGGGATCCAAGTAGCCGATGTTACGGGGATCTGGGGGGTTACCTTCTATGCCGTGTTCGTCAATGGGGTTCTTTGGCAGATGGCCAGGCAGATTTCTAGCCGGTGGCAGGCGGCTGGGGGATCCCTGAGAAACGTTTTGGGTGAGATGCTCAGGAACAGGGATTTCTGGGGTACGCTTGCCTGCGGCCTGGGGTTGACGGGGCTGGTCTTGGCCTATGGAAGCGCACGCCTGGCCTACTTCGATGCCTTGGCCGTCGAAAACAGGGATCCCGGCTTTCGGGTGGCGGCGGTGCAGCAGGTGGCTTGGCTGGAAGCCGATCGCAGTTGGAACTACCGCCTGGAGCGCTACCGGGAGCTGCATCAGCTTTCTGCCCAGGGGGTGGCTGCTGGGGCACAGTTGGTGATTTGGCCGGAGGGGGCGCTGCGGGCACGGCTGCTGAATACTGGCCTGGAACCCTACGTGATCGAGCCGATGCAAGCGATTCTGCCGCCGGAAGGCGCTTTGATTACGGGGGCAACAGAGCCGGATCCCCGCACAGCCCATTTGCCGGAGCCAGAGCAGCGATTTTTTAACACGGCCCTGTTGTTTGACGCCCGGGGCAACTTACTGGATTGGTTTGGCAAGCAGTGGATCTTTCCCTATTTCGAGTCGGGGCGCTACGTGCCTTCACCCGATGGCTATCGGCCTCTGGACGGAGGGGAGCTTTTCGGGCCTTTGGGGGTGATGATCTGCTTGGAGAGCGTCTTGCCTGCGCCCAGCCGAACTTTAACCCGTCGCGGCGCCGAGTCTTTGATCGTGATTTCGGATGATAGCTGGTTTGGTAATAGCCACTGGCCGATGTTGCATGGCCAGCTCTCGGTTTTCCGGGCTGTGGAAAATCGGCGGGGCGTGGTGTTTGTCAATAACACAGGCGGCAATCTGGTGGTGGATCCCTCAGGTCGGCTCCAGCAGGTTGGCCCCATCTTTCAGCGGGGGGTGATCACGGGAGAAGTGAAGCGGCGTTCTGAGACAACTTTCTACAATCGCGCGGGGGATTGGCTGGCGTGGCTGACGTTGGGGCTATCTTTGGGGCTATGGCGCTGGGGATCCCGAGCAAGGCAAGGATGAGTTAGAATCGATAGGCCCACCGGTGGGTCTGCGGATTCTTCTATCCAGTCCTCACTTCAAAGCCCTGCTGATGTAGCTCAGTTGGTAGAGCAGCTCACTCGTAATGAGCAGGTCGTCGGTTCGAGTCCGATCATCAGCTTTCTGGAGTTGAACACCTCAGAGTCCCTTTGGGAGAAGAGTTGGGGGTGGTCGCGGAAGCGGCGCGGAGCGTTTGGGCAGCAGCGATCATTCTTTCGAATTGCAGTGAAACCTTGGAACGGCTACAGTTGTGGAGGGCACCAGAAAAGATTTCGGGTAGAGACCCCCAAAGAATGGAGAATATCTCTCATTACCCCTGTGCAGTACTTCCAATGCTCAGGATCTGCACACATGCGGTCGGGATTTAACTCCATCTCATAATGGATAACATTGGGGATCCCGGCAAACTCATCAGAAGACTGAGGAGAAACAATCAGCAGCAGAAAAGGCTTGCCCCTGCGCTTAGCCGCCAGCTTATCCATTAAGTCAACAACGGCCTCTCGCCGGCAACCCCCTGTGCGCACAAACAAGACTTTATCGGCTTTTTCCAAAACATACATAAAACGCTTGGCGCGAGCAGTGTAGCGAGTTCGCATTCGCTCATGGATGGGGTGCATATTCTGAAGTGGATCCTCCCCCTCTTCCACCTCATGGCCAAAAGAGAGGCCCGTCCACTTGCTGTGGTAAATTCGCCGATCTTCAGGACTGTAGTGCAAATATTGCGGATCCCACATGCCCTGAAACTCGTTGTGGATCATATCGGCCACATCAGCCAAATTGCTGGTGCGCGTCAAATCAAAAGGAAAGGCAGGCCCATCATATTCCAACTTGTAGAGCAGCATTCGCACCGCGCAGCGATCCCCTAACGGCACAATGGCAACACGATGAATATCCGATAATTTGCAGGTGTATTCCAGCAGCATGACCGATTCGGGAGCAGCCTTTACCCGACTTTCGAGGCCACCTTCCCCGATCATCAGGGTTCGGAAGAGAGCTTCGCGGTGGCTCGGATCTTCATAAACACCCGCTGGCATGGCTTTGAGAGCGGCCCGCACTTCCTTCCACATGGGGTGGATGTTGTACTCGTGATTGCTCTGGTTGATCACGCACAGGCGAGGCATGGGATTAGAAGAGCCTTCTGAGGATCCACTGAGCTTGAGAAGGATCAACGATCCATCCTCGAAGATCGTTTCTACTGATTCCGAGGAAAAGAACTGAGCTATTGGGGAGAAGACCAGATCGGCATCTGCAGGAACGGAGAGGGTGGTTTGCACCGAACCATCTTCTTGTACGGAAAGGGAATATAAGGTAGCATCCCCTAGCCTTTCATCGCTTTTGCCAACATACAGACCCGGCTGTAGACCTGCTTTTTGGAAAGCGGCTTGCAAAGGTTGCCAAGTGGGCGTGATGGTGTAAGGGTAGGGAGTTATATTCACGATGCGAAATTGGTTTTTGCCTGTTTCTGCAGTCACCCAAAAACCATGCTCATCTGCAAAAACGACCCGTTCTCCAACGGGTTGAGCAAGCTTTCTACGAGCTGAACTAACTTGGCCGGGATCCAAAAGAGAGAGATCGATGGCCTCAAACATGACCTGATGACCCTTGGAATTGGGGTGAGCTGGGTCAAAAGCAAGGTCTGGTTTCCAGCGGCCCTGTCCATCTTCCAAATGAGGCAGCCAATTGAACACAGGGCATCCCCAGTCGAGCATTCTCTGCTGAGTTTCTTGCAAAAGAAGATGCTGTTCTGGGCCGTAGTTTGCATGGGGATAAACCCCTCCCAGAACTGGCAAGGCTCCAATGTCTTGAATTCGCTGAATTAGCCGCTGCAGGCCGTTTTCAAACCGCCTCTGCAGGGCGCGGCGATGCTGGGGCAAGGCCGATACCAAGCCTTCATTTCCCAAGGACAGGGCAACAATAACGACATCAGGACGTTCAGGGATCACCGCCTGCTCAAACCGCAACAGAGTTCGGCTGACATTGGCCCCCAATTGGGAGAGATTTCGCACTTGATGGCCATAGCGTTCTTGCAGAGCTTTCTGCAACAGCCAAGCCCAACCTCGCAACAGCCAAGCGCTGCACCCCAGGGCAACGGAGCTGCCCAAAATGACGACTTTTAGCCCTTGCGGATTTTCCGGTTCGACCTCAGGAATGGGATCGGCAAAATAGCCGTAAGGATAGGCAGGGATCTGGCCAAACTCCCCATCCTCGACAATCAAAACTGCCGGCAAAGGTTCTGGTTCAAGGGGCACCCAGCGATTGACAGCGGTGGATTCCCAAATCACTTGCCCACCGGCTTGCACGCGCAGATATCGGTACTCCACTCGAGGAGTTTCTTTTAAACATCCACTGTAGGGTAACAGCGGGCCGGGCGCGCCATCTGCCGGGCTCAACGGCAACTCTACCCACCACAGCGGATAATGAGCGGGATCCGTCTGCAGCCAAATGCAATGGCAGGGATCCCAGGAGCCCAATTTTGTGCTGGATCCCACCAAGGCAATTCTCTCGCCCGGCTGGGTGATGGCACGAACCTGGAAGCGATACATAACGTTTTCCTGGCACAGGATTCAATGGAAAATTGTGGGGCTGCGCGGGCGGACTGCACTCACTCATCACCCAATCAACAGCTCAGCAGCCGGCTGAGAAGGGCAAGAGCCTGGGAGCTGATCCCATCTCTGCCGTTTTATCCGGGAAAAAGAGAAGTTCTTAAATCTGGAAAGGAAAGATCTCTAGTACCCAAAAATCCAGTTCAACTGGGCCAATACGGTTCTTAATACAGTTCTGAATAAAGACTCAGTCAATCTTGGCTTAAAGCTAGCATATTGACCGAGGGCTGTCTGTTTTCCAGAGCACTTTCAGACCCTCTCTGGGGTACAGATTTCCAACTGTCGCTGCGGCAAAATGACCTCAAAGCTGGATCCCTGGCCCAGCTCGCTCTCCACCTGCACCTGACCTTGATGCTGTTGGGCAATGCTTTTGACGATCGCCAGCCCCAAACCTGACCCCGAGAGGCGACCGGGATCCCCGCTGCGAGCCGGATCTGCTCGATAAAAGCGATCGAACACATGGGGCAGAGCCTGAGGCGGGATCCCTGGCCCGGTATCTTGTACCCGTACCACCAGCTCTGGGGATCCAGAGCGCAGCCGCTGCTCCAGCCTCACCTGCACCTCTCCTTGGGGGGGAGTGTGGAGAAGGGCATTTTCGATCAAGTTGGTAAACAGGCGGGCCAATTGATCTTCATCTCCCCAAAAGCCGAAGGGATCCACCTGGGCGGGAGAAGGTTCCGTCCCGCTCTCAGGGGCAGCAATATCCAGCTGCAAGCGGATCTGTTTTTGGTTGGCCAAGCCCTGCAGCTCTTCCACCACCTGCAGCAGCAGAGCATCCAGCGCACAGCAACGGGGTTGGAAAGGCACCATACCGCTGTCGTGGCGGGCCAGAAACAGCAGGTCATCCACCAGACGACCCAGCCGTAAACACAACCGCTCCACCATCTGCCAGCGCTGCCGGGTGTCGGCATCCAATTGGGAATCCGCCAAAGCCACCTGTACCGCGGTTTGAATGCTGGCCAAGGGGCTGCGCAGCTCGTGAGAGGCGTCGGCGGTAAATTGCTTGAGCTGCTGATAAGACTGCCGGATGGGTTGCATGGCCAAACCGGAGAGCATCCAGCCGATGGCTCCCACACTCGTCAAGCCGGCCACCACCCACAGGGAAAGATCCCGGATCAACTGTCGCGTTGGCTTGCTCACCTCAAACCAAGGATGGCTGACCCGCAGATAGCCCAGCAGCTTCCCATGGGCCACGATCGGCTCGGTGAACTGACGCAGCCAATACCCAGGAGCGATGCGGGCAGTGTGCAGGGATCTCTCGGTCAACAGGGGGGCAGGGATCCCGCCGGGTACCGTGGACCAGATGAGCGTTCCTTGAGGGCCGAACCACTCCAAGTCGATGTGATCGTCCTCTAGGGTGCTGGGATCATCCCGAAAGCTGGCCTCTAAGCTGCGGCGGGCTTGCTGCGGATCCAAGAGGCTCTCATCCACCACCAAAGACCGCTCGACAATTTCCACCACATGGCCAAGGGTATCGTCCACCCGCTCGATCAGGGTTGACTGCACGTACCAATAGAAGCTGCCGGCAAACAACAGCAGCAACACTGCCGTAACCGTTGTATACCAGAAGGCCAACCACTGCCGCGTCGCTTGGAACATGGGAGCTGCACCGCGGGGGGAGAACGGAGTGGGGCTAGCTGTGAACACGGGGTTCGGGGTGAAGGGAAGACAAGATCTCGGCCTCCACCTGGAGTAGAGTATCGAGACGCTCCTGCACCTGATCGGCGGGAAACTGCTCCAACGCCAAATCCAAGTAAAGCTGCCAATGGCGCTCCTCCGCAGCCGCCAGCCAGAGATAAAACTGCCGCAGCTCTGGGTCGGGCGCGTGGATCCCCAACAGGCCCAAGCGTTCGTGGCTGCGGGCCTCGATAATGGCTGCCACCAGCAAGGTGTCGAGCAGATGCTCCGGCTCGGAGCGGCGCAGGTGTTGGTTCAGACGACCGGCATAGGGCGCAGCCGACAAGGGCTTGATGGGGATCCCCAACCGTTGCAGGTGGCGATGCACCCGCTCAAAATGCTGCAGCTCCTCCCGCGCCAGCGGCGAGAGGGTTTCCACCAAACGCCCGTTAGCCGGGTAGCGAAAGAGCAGACTGAGGGCGTTGCCCGCTGCTTTTTTCTCACAGTTGGCGTGGTCTAGCAAGACCAGATCGATGTGCCGGATGGCCTGGTCGATCCAGTCCTTAGAGGTAGGAGAGGCGAGTTCTAGAACAAGCACAAGGTCGGTAGAAAAGGGCTAAGAGAAGTTTTAGGGACGAACGATCTCCACAGTAACCCGCCCCGTCAGCTCTGGGATCGGGGGATGACACTTGGTCAATCGGATCTTAGCTTTGCTGGCCCCCGTCTCCCGCAGCACCATTTCGGCAATCGCCTCCGCCAAACTCTCGATCAGCACAAACTGATTGCTTTTCACCAGTTCCGCAATCCCGGCCACTGCAGAACGGTAGTCGAGGCTATCACACAGTTGGCCGCTGAGAGCAGCCGGGCGCAGATCCGCCCACAACTCGAAATCCACCTCAAACCATTGCCCCGAAGCCCGTTCCGCCTCATCAAGGCCGGTATAACCGTAGTAGCGCAGGCCGGAGACGATCAGCCGATCCCGCAACTGCTCGGGGGGTCGCCGAGGGATCCGATCGGGATCTGGATAGGGCTGCTGACTGTTGCTGCTGACACTGGTGGGGATCTGTAGCTGATACATTTACGCTGAACACTGCTGAACATCACTGTTCAACTATGCAGCGATAGCATTCTGTTTGTTTCCAAACA
>NZ_JANSIA010000009.1:0-43794 GCF_047461835.1 Synechococcus sp. R60.1
GGTAGTAATCCGTACTGAACATATTATACATTATTTTCAGTATAGTTGAGCTTATTATTGACTAGAGTCATGCTCCATAGCAGATCCCCTAGCTGCTGAGGTTACTGAAATTGCACCGCGTCAGGGTCGGCACCGTTCGCTTCACCAAGCCCGTCAGAACATTTCCGGGGCCGATTTCCCACACCTCTTGGATGCCGTCGGCAGCCATCTGCAACACGGTTTCTCGCCAGCGGACAGGGGCAGTCATCTGGGCCAGCAGCGCCTGCTTAAGGGCTTGCGGATCCCGGCTGGCGGTGGCAGTGCAGTTGCTGTAGACGGGCACTCGCGGCGGCTGAAAGTCAACAGCGCGCAAGGTGTGGGCAAACTCCTCGGCAGCAGCCTGCATAAAGGGCGAGTGAAAGGCGCCACTTACCTTGAGGGGAACGGTGCGCTTGGCCTGCAACTGCTCACAGACGGCTTGCACCCCCTCCACTGAGCCGCTGATCACCACCTGATCCGGGCTGTTGTCGTTGGCAAGGGTGACATCGGGGATCATCTGGCACAGGTGCTCCAGCTTGTCGCGGTCAAACCCCATCACTGCCGCCATGCTGCCCGGGGGATCCCCTGCGGCTTCCATCAGTTGGCCCCGCAGCGCCACCAGCCGTAGGCCGGTTTCGAAATCAAACACGCCGGCAGCGTAGAGGGCGCTGTATTCGCCCAGACTGTGGCCGGCAGTGCAGGCAGGAGCCTGTCCCTGGGCGTAGAGATAGTCCGTCAACAGGGCCGATACGGTGAACAAAGCCGGTTGTGTGTAGCCGGTCTGGTGGATCTGGTCTTCCGACAGAGCTAAGGGATCCCATCCCAACATCTCACGGGCCAAAGCCAACTTCTGGCCTGCTCCCTGCCAGTTCCGCAAGTCCCTTCCCATGCCCACCGCTTGGGATCCCTGGCCGGGATAGATCCAGGCAACGGTCATCAATTCATTTCCCCCAACGAAACACAATCGCCCCCCAGGTAAGGCCGGCGCCAAAGCCCGCCATCACCCCCAGATCGCCGGCGCCAAAGCGTCCCTGCTCGATCCAAGTGGCCAAGGCAATCGGCACCGAAGCGCCCGAGGTGTTGCCGTAATGCTCTAAGACGCTGGCCACCCGCTGCGGATCCAGCTGCAGGCGCTTGGCTACCGCATCGAGAATGCGCTGGTTGGCCTGATGAATAAAATACCCCTGCACCGCCTCCGCCGGGATCCCGGCCCGGAAGAGAGCCTTCTCGATAACCTCCGGCACCGCCTGGACGGCAAACTTGTACACCTCGCGGCCATTCATGGTGATGGGGCAGCAGCGATACTGCCCCACCTGCAGGGATCCCACCAGGGGCTTGGCCTCTGTAGCCATGGACAAGCTGAGCAGCTGGCTGCCACTGCCATCGCTGCGCAGCTCAATGCTGAGGATCCCGCCGGTTTCCCCCGCCTCCAGAACCACCGCCCCGGCCCCATCTCCAAACAAGACACAGGTGGTGCGATCTGCCCAGTCCACCGTACGGGAGAGCACATCCGCCGCCACCACCAAGGCCCGCCGGTACAGCCCGGTTTGCAAAAACTGCGCTGCCGTGGCCACTGCAAAGACAAAGCCCGTGCAGGCTGCCGTCAGATCAAAAGCCACCGCCCGCGTTGCTCCCAGAGCTGCCTGCACCTGAGGGGCCGAGCCAAACCGATCGACACCGGTGGAAGTGGCCAGCAGGATCAAATCCAGGTCTTGAGGCAAGATCCCGGCCTGAGCCAAAGCGGCCTTGGCTGCCTGGACCGCCAAATCCACCAAGCTCAGCTCAGGGGGCAGAATGCGCCGCTGACGAATGCCGGTGCGGGGCCAGATCCATTCGTCGGAAGTTTCGACGATCTGGCCGAGATCGTCGTTGCTCAGGCAGGGATCCGGCAGGGCAGCCCCTGCCCCCACCAGCCGCACGGTCGGGAGGCTATGGCTGGGCATCTTCCACGGGTTCGGGACAGCGGGAGGAAGTCCTTTCCAGGGATCCCAACGGCAACACTTCCGGGCCAGAGCCAGAGTAGACCTGAAGGAGCCGGGTGCGCCGCCTGGGGTTGGATTCAGGTTCGCGAGGGTCAACCATTTCCGCCTGCAGCCGCTGTAGGATTTTCTGTTCTGCCGCCTCTTTGGCCAGGCGAATGGCGTGGTAGACCATCGGCGCCTTGGAGCTGCCGTGGGTAATCACGCAGATGCCGTTGACGCCGAGCAGCAAAGCACCGCCATACTCCACGTAGTCCATGCGCCGCTTTACCTGCTTGAGGTTGGGCCGGAGCAGCCAGCAGCCCAACTTGCCGCGCCAGCCGCGGGGCAGCTCCTCCCGCAGCACCTGGGTGATCACCTGGCCAACACTTTCGGCAAACTTGAGGAGGGCATTGCCCACAAAGCCGTCACACACCACCACATCAAACTCCCCGGTCAGCACATCCCGCCCCTCGGCATTGCCGGCGAAATGGATCCCTGGCAATTGGGCCAGACGCTGGTGGGTGGCCAGAGCCAAATCATTGCCCTTGTTGGGCTCCTCGCCGATGTTGAGCAGGCCCACCCGCGGCTTCTCGATCCCCAGCACGCACTGGCAGTAGAGGGATCCCATGCGGGCAAACTGCTCCAAAAAGCGGGGCCGGCAATCCACATTGGCCCCCACATCCAGCAGCAGCACCGGCTTGCCTTTCAAAGTGGGCAAAAGAGCGCCAATGGCCGGGCGATCGATCCCTGCCAGCCGGCCCAAATTCAGGTAGGCCGCAGCCATCGCTGCTCCGGTATTCCCGGCGGCCACCACGGCATCCGCTTGGTTGGAGCGCACCTGTTGCATCGAGATGTTGATGGAGGCTTTGGGCTTTTTGCGCACCATCAGCGGCTCTTCCGCCATGCCCACATCCTCTTCGGCAGGCACGATGGTGATCCCAGCAGGCAAGGGTTGGGGCAGAAAGGGCTTGAGGGAATCTGGACGACCGACTAGTGCAATCCCGACCCGGAGCTGCCGATGGGCCAGCAGGGCGCCCTTGATGATCTCTTCGGGAGCGTAGTCACCCCCCATCGCATCGACCGCAATTCGCACAAGCTGACCTCACACTGGAATATCCTTGGCAACTGCAAGCAGGAAGCGGGGCAAAACGCACTAACCTCTGCAGTCCCCTCGCCCGAGAATTGGGAGCCCCAGTGGCTGCAGGGTGCTAGCGAATTTTACCAGATTTGTTTTCCTCAATTAAGGCCGCAGTTCCCCTTGCGCCGGTTCTCCCCACCCCCCACAGGAAACGTGAACTCCCTCACGCCTGCGCGAGGGTAGCCAAGAGAGAGTGTACCTGCTGGACGTGGTCGCGTGCGGTGGAGTTTCTGGCTTGGTGTTGGCTCAGCTCCGTCTCCAACTGCGCCAATTCTCCTGCCAACGCTGCCCACCGATCCCGCTCTGGGTAGAGGGTGGCCTGCAGGTGATTGAGGCGACCCCAGGTTTCTGCCATGGCCTGGGCGCGCGCCCGCAGGGATCCCTCCTCTTGCTCCAGGTGTTGCCACTGCTGCTCCAATTCCTGCCGTTGGCGGGCGAGCTGCTCCTGCTGAGAAGGCAAGGACGATTCCAGTTGTTGAATGAGGGTTTGCAGACGACCTTTTTCTTGGAGAAGATCCTGCTTCTGGCTGCCGATCTGTTCCAGGAGCGGCCCAATATCGACCTGAACCGGGGCAGCAGCTTGATTTTGCAGCTGTCTAAGGCGGGCTTCCTGGCGGGTCAACTCTTCATACTCTCGCTGCAGGTTTTTTTCCTGAGGCAGCAGGGCTTCTTCCAAAGCACTGCAGGCAGACTGGGCATAGTCGATATCCATCTCGATGTCAAACCGCTCCTCTGGAGAGGCGCTGGCCAGCCGCTCTTGCAGCTCCCGCAGGGTTTGCCGGTTTTGCTCCAGTTCGGCCCGCTGCTGGCTGACCTGGGCCGCCCGCTGCTCGTAATCTCGGCGCAGTTGGCTGACCAAAGCCGCCAGCTCCTCGACCGAGATCGCCGGCTCCCCAGCCCTGCCGTTGCTGCTGCCATCGACGATAAAGTCGTACTCCTGCACCAGACGAGAGGCTTTCTGGTATAGGCTCTCTTGAGATTGCAGCTGCTGGAGAATCCTCTGCAGGTGCTCTTGATGGGCTCGCAGGGATCCCTGTCGAGTTTGCCACTCTGCTTGGCTTTGCTCCAGGGATTGTCGGGATCCCCACCAAGCGGTGTGGCGTTCTTGCCAAGCGCGGTAGTCCCGATCCAGCTCGTCTTGCCGGATCTGGGCCTGCTGACGTTCTGCTTCCAGTTGGGCAATCTGTTGATTCAAGTGCTCCTGCTGCTGCTGAATGTGGCTTTTCAAGCTTTGCAGAAGCGCCAAGGGATCCCCAGCCGGATGCAGACTCTCCTGGAGCTGTTGCATCAAAGCCTGTAGCTGCGCTGCTTCTGCCTCCCCCAAGCGGCTGGAGCGAGCTTCTTGCAACTGGGCTTCCAACTCTTGCCGCTGCCGATTCAGAGCTTCCCGCTGCTCTCCGATCAGGCGCTGTTGTTCAGCTAAGTAAGCTTGCTGGGCTGCCAGTTCCTCTTTGAGGCTGTCCAGAAGTTTGCGATCTTCCTCCACACTCTTGTATTGCTCATACAGCCGCTGCACCTCTTCTTCTTGGGCTGCCAGATCCATCTCGCGGCGTTTAAGCTCATGGGCCTGAAAGGTGAGGGACTGTTTCCAAACCTCGATCTCCTCCTCCTGGCTGCGGGCTCTGAGCTGAAGTTGGCTGAAGTTTTGCAGATAGGTCACCAGTTGGCGAGCGGCTTCGCTGATGCGGGCGACCTGACGGTTGCCGGAGATTTCCGCCAGCACCAATGACCCATCCTTGAAGCGCCCAGCCTCCTGGGCGATGCGGCCTTCCAAAGTAATGGATTCTTCGTTCACGGCCACCCAGGTATTGTCCTGCTGCTGCTTGGCCAGCAATTGCAGAGACGACTTGGCAAATCCAATTGGCTTGGATAGCTCTGCTAGGTACAGCACGCCTGAACTCCTCTAAAACAGCATGGACAGCACCAGCCTTGACCCCACCGAGCCACTGCCCCTGGCCGGGGAAAAATGGACGGCCGCCAGAACATGGCTCGCCGAGGCGCATAAAGACTACACCACCTTTCTAGACTCAACCATAGGGTAAAAAAAACGCCTTCGCCAGATGAGTTTTGGGGATGTCCGGGGTAGCTATTCAAACCGGTGGCGAAGCACTAAGGTAGTCTAGGGTGTGGTGTAGGGTTCTGCTCAGGGTTTGTATGGAGCTGCAAGGTGAGCCGCTTTCTGTTCGTCGGCGTTCTCCTGCCCCGCCGGTGGTCGTAGCCTCTCAGGTGTACCAGACAACAGCGCCGGAAGCCAAACCGCGCCACATTTTGGAAGCGATCGTCTGGCATAAAGAGCAGGAGGTGGAGCGGCAACGGGAGCAGCTTCCCCTCAAGCAATTGCAACAGCAACTGGATCAAGCCCCGCCGGTGCGGGATTTTGTGGCGGCCCTCACCCAGTCGCCTCACCCTGTTTCCCTTATTGCCGAGGTCAAAAAAGCCTCTCCCAGCCGCGGCATCCTCCGGGATCCCTTTGACCCGGTAGCCATTGCCCAGAGCTATGAAGCCGGTGGGGCCAGTTGCCTCTCGGTGCTCACAGATGAGCGGTTCTTTCAGGGCAGCGGCGAGTATCTGCGCCGGATCCGTCAGGCAGTAGGGATCCCCATCCTCTGCAAGGAGTTCATCCTCTACCCCTACCAAATCCTCTGGGCCCGCAGCCTGGGGGCAGATGCGGTGCTCTTGATTGCCGCCATTCTCTCGGATGCGGATTTGGGCTACTTTCTCAAGCTGATTCGGCAATTGGGCATGGCGGCTCTGCTGGAGGTGCACACTTCCCAAGAGTTGCAGCGGGTGTTGCGTTTGCCTCAACTGCAAGACTCCAGGGGGCAGGTGCTCATTGGCATCAACAATCGCGATCTGAGAACCTTTGCGGTGGACTTAAACACAACGCGCAACCTGTTGGCCGCCCACTCGGAGCTCCTTGGCGATCTGCCTGTGGTCAGCGAGTCCGGCATCCATACCCCCGCCGATCTGCAGCAGTTGCGGGCCTGGGGGGTGCGCTCTGTGCTGGTGGGGGAAGCGCTGGTGACCCAGCCGGATCCCGGCCAAGCTGTGCGCCACCTGTTGTCATCTCAGTGAATGAAAACCATTTATCAATGGATCTCTGCGAGAACAATTGATCTCTAAGGATTGCTTGGATCGATGAAACGTATTCCTGTGCCGGCTCATATCCACTACGAATTTCTGCTGCGGGTGTTGGAGCGGCAAACCTTTCCGGCAGTAGAGGAACAGGATTTTGGCAACCGAGGCCGCACGCAAGAGCTGATCAACTCCCTGCGCAAAGCCCTCACCCAACAGGTGCAACTGGAGGAAGAGTGGCGACAGCGGGGCTATCAGGTGGACTACCGCTGGAATATGGACGAGCCTCAGCCTCCCTCTTGACCTTCCAGCCCACTGTAAGGTTTAGCATCCTTTCAGTGGCATTGGGGGGGTTTTCCAAGATGCAGGTTGTTTTGACAGTGCCCAAGCTGGCCTGTGCGGCTTGCGTGGACACCATTGCGCAAGCGGTGCGGCAACTGGATCCCCAGGCGCAGGTGGAAGGGGATCCCAAAACCAAACAGGTGCGGATTACTTCTGAGCGGCCTGTGGGCGATTTGCGGCAGGCCCTCACCCAGGTGGGATATCCCCCGGCCTAGTCAAGGCTGGGTCGAGAACGGTCGGGCGTCTGTTTTGAATTCCTGTACATGGCTGCCTTCACCCTTTCGAGGATGGGGAGTAGCCGTTATTGCATCAACTTTATCAACAAGGTGTTGCCATGTCTGCCCATAAAGGGTCATCGGGTGCACTATCGGCCTCTGCACCTTCTCCTGAGGGCACTTGGCAGTTGGCCCTGCAAGGGATGAGCTGTGCCTCCTGCGCCCGCAGCATCGAACAGGCCCTCGCTCAGGTGCAGGGAGTATCCTCCGGATCCGTGAATTTTGCCAGTGAGCAGGCCACCGTCAAAGGGGATCCCCGGCTGGTGGATCCGCAGGCGCTGATTCGGGCGGTGGAGCGGGCGGGGTATCGGGCGCGCCTTATCCAGGAGGATTGGCAGCTGGACGATCTGTCGGATCCAGAGCGGATCGCCCAACGGGCCGCAGAACGGGAACTGAAGCTCAAGGTGGCGATAGGGGTGGGCATCAGCACGGTGCTGGTGATCGGATCCCTGCCGATGATGCTGGGGATGGACATCCCGGGCTTTCCCATGTGGCTGCACAATCCTGGGTTGCAGTTGCTGCTGACGGCTCCGGTGCAGTTTTGGGTGGGCAAGCATTTTTATCGAGGCGCTTGGGCCGCTTGGCAACGGCGCTCGGCGGATATGAACACGCTGGTGGCCTTGGGGACGAGCGCGGCTTTCTTCTATTCCATTTTCCCAACGGTTTTCCCCGACTCTTTCCATCGGCAGGGACTGCATCCCGATGTGTATTACGAAGTGTCGGCGGTGGTCACCACCTTGATCCTGGTGGGTAAGTGGATGGAGCAACGGGCCAAAAGGCAAACCTCTGAGGCCATTCGCAAGCTGATCGGGCTGCAACCGAAAACGGCGAGGGTAATCCGCCAGGGGGTGGAGCAGGATATTCCGATTCGGGAGGTGCAGGTGGGGGATCGGATCCGGGTGCGCCCCGGAGAGAAGGTGCCGGTGGATGGGGTCATTCTAGAGGGATCCTCCAGCCTCGACGAGTCCATGGTGACCGGCGAGAGCCTGCCTGTACTCAAGTCGGCGGGGGATGAGGTGATTGGGGCAACGCTGAATCGGACGGGCAGCTTTGTGATGGAAGCGCGGCGGGTGGGCAAAGACACAGTTCTGGCCCAGATCGTGCGCTTGGTGCAGGAAGCTCAGGGATCCAAAGCTCCGATTCAACAGTTGGCGGATCGGGTCACCTCCTGGTTTGTGCCGGCGGTGATCGGGGTGGCAGTTCTAACTTTCGTGCTCTGGTGGGTGTTGGCGGACAACCTGACGCTGGCCTTGGTGAACACGATTGGGGTGCTGATCATCGCCTGCCCTTGTGCGCTGGGGTTGGCAACCCCCACCTCGATCCTGGTGGCCACGGGACGAGGGGCAGAATTGGGGATCCTGGTGAAAAGTGTCGACAGCCTGGAATTGGCCCACCACTTGCGCACGGTGGTCTTGGACAAAACCGGCACCCTGACCGAAGGTCGCCCTACCGTCACCGATATTTGGGCTAATGGCTCCTCTCCCCTGACGGTGTTGCGCCTGGCAGCGGCAGTGGAGCGGCACTCGGAACACCCTTTGGCCCAGGCGGTGGTGCAGAAAGCCGAAGCCGAAAAAATTGTGATCCCTCCTGCCCAGCATTTTCAGGCAAGGATAGGCAGTGGGGCAGAAGCCTGGGTGGAAGACCAGTGGATCCGCATCGGTCGGCTGAGCTGGCTACAGGAGATGGGGATCCCCTGGGATCCCTCTTGGTCAGAGCGGGTTCAGAATTGGGAAAGCCAGGGCAAAACGGTGATCGGCGTAGCCCAATCCCAGAGCCTGGTGGGGCTGTTGGCCATTGCCGATCCGCTCAAACCCACCTCTCCTGAGGCAGTGCAACAGCTGCAACAGATGGGTCTAGAGGTGATCCTGCTAACCGGGGATAACCCCACCACGGCCCAAGCGGTTGCTCGGCAGGCAGGCATTCAGCGGGTAATTGCCCAAGTCCGTCCGGATCAGAAGGCAGCTTACATACGCAGCCTAAGACAACCGCGACGGCGGGTGGCGATGGTGGGAGATGGCATTAACGATGCTCCGGCTCTGGCAGAAGCCGATGTGGGGATCGCCATTGGTACAGGTACGGATGTGGCGATGGCCGCCAGCGATATTACCCTCATGTCGGGGGATCTGCGGGGAGTCGCCACAGCCATTCAACTCAGCCGGGCCACCCTCAACAACATCCGCCAAAACCTCTTCTTCGCCTTTATCTACAACACGCTGGGGATCCCGATTGCCGCTGGGGCGCTCTATCCCTTTACAGGCTGGTTGCTCAACCCTATGCTGGCGGGGGCAGCCATGGCCCTGAGTTCCGTTTCGGTGGTCGCCAATGCCCTGCGCCTGCGACACTTTCAGCCCCACAGACCGGCAGGCCGGCGTTAGGCCCTCACCCCCAACCCTTCCTTTGAGGATGAGCCTGCTGGACCGCTCATGTCTCGGGGCTATCTTCTGGCAGACAAGGACATCCCCCCAGGGGGCTTGGTGAACGACAAGCGGCAAGCTAACCTAAAAGGCTCAGGCAGACTGGGGAAAGCGCGGTGCAAGTCCGCCACTGTGACGCAACTGTGATGGGATCCCTCCCTCAGCCAGAACACCCACCTGCCGTTGTCCTGTACCCCTTGCGATTCACAAGGAACGGAGTTTTTTGTGTTGAATACCCTCAGTGTTTCCCCTCCGCTTGCGGTTGGGCAGTCTCCTGTTGTCCCCCTGCCCCTGTTGCTCATCGGCCACGGATCCCGCGACCCCCAAGGGCAGCAAGCCTTTCTGGAGCTAGCCCAGGCTTACCAAGCTCTCACCCCCCATCGACCGGTGATCCCCTGCTTTCTGGAGCTGACCCAGCCAACCATTGCCCAGGGGGTAGAGCAGTGCTTGGCCCAAGGGTGGCAGGAGATCGTGGCCCTGCCGCTGTTGCTGTTTGGGGCCCGCCACAACAAGTTCGATGTGACGATGGAACTGGATCGCCTGCAGGCCCTCTATCCCCAGTTGCGCATTCGTTACGGTGGGCCGCTGGGGATCCGCATCGAGATCCTGCAACTGCTGCGAGACCGATTGGCTGCTCTGATAGCTGCCCAACCGCGGCGGATCCCAGAGGCAGAAACCGTGCTCCTATTTGTGGGTCGCGGCTCCAGCGATCCCGAGGCCAATGCCGAAGCCTGTAAACTGGCCCGGTTGCTTTGGGAAGGATCTGGGTTTGCCGCTGTGGAGACCTGCTTTATCGGCATTACCCATCCCCGCCTGCCCGTGGGATTGGAGCGGGCCTTGTCCTGGCATCCGCGCCGGGTGATCGTGCTGCCCTACTTTCTGTTTACGGGGGTGTTGGTGAAAAAAATCGAGGCGGCAGTGGAGAAACAACGACAACGACAGCCGGAAATCGACTGGCTGATGCTGCCGGAATTGGGCCTTGTGGATACGGTGCTGCACAGCCTGCAGCAACTGGAGCAGGAAGCCCTGCAGGGCCAAACCCCGATGAACTGCCACCTGTGCAAGTTTCGCCTGGCCGTGAGCGCAGAGGTTGGAGCTGGATCCAGCCATCACCACCCTCACGAGCCTCATGACCACCATCACGGGCACGGATCCCATCACCACCCTCATTCTCACCATCACCCTCAGCACGGCCACACCCACGCAGCGGCTGGGGATCCCTGGGCCCAATTAGAGGGCTACCACCAACGGGCATGGCAGGTGCCCTAAGAGGGAAACAGAGGCTGCTGGCGGGATAAACTGAGTGCAGACAGGCCATTTTTGAACCTGGTTTTCCCGCTCTAGCGGTTGTGATGACGAAAAAACGATGATGCTCTCCCGCTCCTCTTGGGTTTCAGGTGCCGCTGCCGCGGGGAGCGGGATCTTTGTTTTCGCCCTGGTGGTGGGGCTGCTGGATCAGATCCTGCCCACCCTGCCCAAGGTTTCCCTCTCCCTGGCCGGGATCCCTGGGATCCTGGCTGCCGCTGGGGCCTCCTATGGGGCCTGGCGGGTGGTTCAGATGGGTCTGCAGTCGGGCTCCTGGACTGATTTTCGGGCCTCGCTGGTAGCGGCTCTGTCTCCCTTTGATCCCGCCGATTATGGCGGCAACCCTCGGCAACCCGAGGAGGATTCTCTCCCTTTGCAGTCGGTTGACGAGGATCCTCAAACCCAGATCCGCGATCGACAAATTCTTGATCAAGCTGAGCAGCAGACGGAAACTGAAACCGAAGTAAGCGAACACACTCAAGTAAGACTGCAGGGCGAGCAGCACCAGGATCAAGCTTCGCAGGCCAAGGCCCAACAGTTGCAGCCCCTACAAGAATTGTCATCACCTTCTTCCCCAAGCCCTGAGTCGGCAAAACCCACACCAGAGCCAGAGCTCAACCAAAAACTTCGCCAACTCCAGATGCAGGTCGCCACTCTGAAAATAGAACTGGAACTCCAAGAAATCCAACTGCAGCAGTTGGAGGTGAGGCGGACTCGGCTTCAGCAGCAGAAGCAGAAACTCAAGCACGTTCTGCGTCGCACGGCGTCCGAAAATCAAAGGCTGCGCTTCTTACAGGAGCAAAAAGCCCGGCAACTGGAGCAAACTCAACAGGAGCTGCAAACTTTGCGAGAGTCCTACCGCGCCTTGCAAGTTCTACAGGAAATAAGCTCCACCCTAACCCAAAACCCATCTCACGAAAGGGCGGAAACGGAGTCCTCTGGATCCTCCGACTAGCCGACCCGCTTTAGAACAAATACACTCCCCTCGCTGCCCCGACCCAGCCGCAAGTCTTCATCTAAATAGGTGATATCCAGCCAACCCGTTGGCTCGCGGCGGCGGATATCGATTTGAATAGCCGGGATTCGCTCCGGAGCCTGCTCGAGCAAATAGAGAAAGCTCTCGATCTCGTAGCTCATCAAAGCTTGGGATCCGAACACCAATCGCTCGAAAATCACCCTCACCCGGCGCTCCGATTCGGGGTAAAAGCGCGCTGATACAGCCAAGACTCCCCGTGGCATCCAAGCCTCCAGCCAACCGGATCCCTGGATCTCCGCCACGTTGAAGACCCGTCCAGCCTTGGCCCGAATACACTGGTAGATCTCGCCGGTGGTCAAAAAAGGCAACTGTGCCAGCCGCAGCAGAGCTGTGCTCGTGGTAAATAGGGTGAGCCAGTTCCCCTCCAACCCTTCAGCAGCAGATGTTGGTTTGGGGGTGGGGTTGAGCGCTTCTAGGGCGGCAATCTGAGACAGGATCTGGGCTTGCTGCTCAGGGGAGACTTTCCGGCCCCGGTCGGTTGCCTCCAGTAGGTGCAGCAGAGCCGATTTTTGCTGAGCCAGGGCCTCAGACATGGGCACACTCCGAAGGCACTGACCCTATTTTAGAGAACGCGGGATCCCTCTGCCCTTAACCGTCTTCTCCCACCAGTTTCAGGTTCAGATCTGCCACCTGCTCATACCCCAGCCCGGCCCGCACCACCAGCGGCTCGGATCCCGTCAAGTCAATTACCGTAGAGACCTTGGCCCGACGGGGGGCATCGTCATCCAGCACCAGATCCACCTGTTTTTCCAACTGCCGCATCTCTTCAGCCGCAAAGATCCCACCCTCATCCCAGGGGTCGCTCTCCCACTCCCAGGCTTGCCCAGAACTTAAGTCCAGGGATCCGACGGGATCCCCCCCCAGCTTGGCAGAGGTGGAGACAATTGGATTGCCCAACTCTTCCAGCAAAGCCTGACAAATGGCCGAGTCGGGCACGCGGATGCCGGTGGTTTTCCGTTTGGGCTCCATCACCAACTTGGGCACCAGCTTGGTGGCCGGCAACAGAAACGTAAACGGGCCCGGGATCAGCCGCCGCATCAGCCGATAGGCCGAATCGGTTACCTGGGCATAGTGGGCAATGCGTGAGAGAGAAGGGCACAAAAAGGTAAGAGGCTTGTCGTTGGAGAGCTGCTTGATACGGCGTACCCGCTCCACTGCTTGTTTGTGGGTCACATCGCAGCCAATGGCATAGACTGTATCGGTGGGGTAAAGCATCACCGCCCCCTCCCGCAAAGCCGCCGCAATCCGCCGGATGGAACGGGCCTGGGGCTGTTGCGGATGCAGCTTAAAATACTCGGCCATCGGGCAGGTGGAAAGAGGTCAAGACTCGGAGCAGCTCCCCCCCAAAGGGTTTTCCACAAGAGGGCGGGGGGTCGGTGGCACCGACGCGGGCAGGGATCCCTGAGATTCGGGCCAGTCCTTCAGTTGTTGCATCAGGGCTTGGATGTGCAGACGGGGCAGATAGGGCCAGTCGCCCGCTTCTTCCAAATCTTGAAGCACCCGATACAGAGCTTGACGGGTATTGGGCAAAGACTCCCGAAAGGCACCTTCCAGGATCGCGCGGTGCAACTCCTCCAGCAGCCGCAGGAGCATCAGCAGCTCCACACACGCTCCCGCCCTCGCCTGAGCCGCCTGTTCAACGGCCAACATGATCTGACGCAAATCCGGTGGCAGATCCTCCGCCGAGATATACATAGCCACTCGTCTCTGGGTTCTGGGAAGGCAGGGGCTTTCCTATTCTAAGATTCTTCTGCCCTAGGACTGGATGGATTTTGCCCCCACAAGATCCAACCGCGCAGACTGTTGGGATCCCCGACCCAGGCACTGCCACACCCGCTGCAAGAGGGCATCCAGCCCCTGCTTGGCAATCGCAGAAATGGTCACCACCGAAGTGCCGGCAGCAGCAGACAGCCTCTGGGCGCGCTCGGCAACCTGCTGGGGATCCAGAACATCGATCTTGTTCAAAACCAGGATTTGTGGCTTATCGATTAACCCGTGGCCGTAGGCGCGCAGCTCCTGCTGAATGATCTGGTAATCCTTGACGGGATCCGCCGCCGTGCCATCCACCAAATGAATCAGTACCCTGGTACGCTCCACATGGCGCAAAAACTCATGGCCCAGCCCCACCCCCAAGTGCGCCCCCTCGATCAGCCCCGGAATATCGGCAAACACCACCCCATCTCCCGATGGATGGGGCACCACCCCCAAATTGGGCTGCAACGTGGTGAAGGGGTAGTCAGCAATCTTGGGCCGGGCAGAGGAGACCACCGAAATCAGAGTGGACTTGCCCGCATTGGGCAGGCCGACAATGCCCACCTCGGCAATCAACTTCAGCTCCAGGCGCAGGCGCACCCGTTCTCCCGCTTCGCCCTTGGTGAATTGGCGGGGGGCGCGATTGTGGTTGCTCAAAAAATGGGCATTGCCTAAGCCGCCTTTGCCCCCACGGGCTACCAGCAATTGATCCCCCTTGCTCACCAGATCGCCCAACAATTCCCCCGTCTCCGCATTGAACACCACAGTACCGCAGGGCACCCGCACCAGCCGATCCGCACCACTGGCCCCGCTGCGATGGTTGGGCCCCCCTTTGGCCCCGTGTTCCGCCTTGATCACCGGTTGAAAGCGAAAATCCAACAGAGTTTGCAGGCCGGGATCGGCCACCAAGATCACCGAGCCGCCCCGCCCGCCATTGCCGCCGGATGGCCCCCCAGCCGGCACATACTTCTCACGGCGGAAGGCAACGATGCCATCCCCGCCATTTCCCCCTTGCACTTCAATTTCGGCTTGGTCGATAAAGTGCAATTGCTCTTCCTCCGAATCTTCTATCTTCCAGCTTGGCAAGATCCCCGGAAAACTTGCCACAAAAGACGCTCCTCTAAGCTACGATGGTATTTCCCAGCCACATCCTCCCCAGGTGGGAAAGTGGAAGTGGGATCCTGCCAAACTCGATTGGCCTTCTACCCTTTATCCCGCGCAACTGATCTGTTACTGCACCCCTATGAGTCGATTCACTGCTGCCGATGTAGGTTTTACCACTGAAGACTTTGCCGCCCTTCTGGATAAGTACGACTATCACTTCAGCCCTGGCGAAATTGTGGCGGGTACAGTATTCTCGGTGGAGCCACGCGGTGCTTTGATCGATATTGGGGCCAAAACGGCTGCCTTTCTGCCGCTCCAGGAGATGTCGATTAGCCGCCTGGAAGACCCGCACGAGATGCTGCAGCCGGGAGAAACCCGCGAGTTTTTTATCCTCACCGAAGAAAACGAAGAGGGACAGCTGACCCTCTCCATCCGCCGCATCGAGTACATGCGGGCCTGGGAACGGGTACGGCAGCTCCAGAAAGAAGATGCCACCGTTCGCTCAACCATTTTTGCTACCAACCGAGGTGGAGCCCTGGTGCGGATTGAGGGGCTGCGGGGCTTTATCCCCGGATCCCACATCAGCACCCGCAAGCCAAAAGAAGAGCTGGTGGGCGAAGAGCTGCCCCTGAAGTTTTTAGAGGTGGACGAAGACCGCAACCGCTTGGTGTTGAGCCATCGCCGCGCCTTGGTGGAGCGGAAGATGAACAATCTGGAAGTGGGCGAGGTGGTGGTTGGCACGGTGCGGGGCATCAAGCCCTATGGTGCCTTCATCGATATTGGCGGCGTCTCCGGCCTGCTGCACATTTCCGAGATCTCCCACGATCATGTTGACACGCCCCACAGCGTCTTCAACGTCAACGACGAAGTGAAGGTGATGATCATCGAGCTAAATGCGGAGCGGGCGCGGATCTCGCTGTCCACCAAGCAACTGGAGCCCAATCCCGGCGACATGATTCGGGATCCCAAGCTGGTTTACGAGAAGGCTGAGGAAATGGCAGCCAAGTACCGTGAGCAACTGCTGGCCGCTAAGCAAGGACAAGCGGCAGAGGCCCCACCGGAAGTGGTGGAAGAGGAGCTGGAATACGCGGCGACGGCTGTGGAATGATCACAAACTTTGCGTATTTCTGCCTGCTACAAGGCTTAGCTAGGCCGCCGAGAAGCCCGGCCCTCTCTCGCTTTAGCGGCGCGGAGCGCTTTGCATCAGCATGAGTGCGGAAGTATGTCACGGCATGAGCCTTTGGTTCCATCAGTGTGAGTGGGGAGCTGAGGAGCGATCCATAAGCCCGTGGGGGCGGGGGCAGTCCAAATGTCCGAAGAGACGGGTACTGCTGCTGTGGCGAAGTAGGCCGACGGCGCTCACGCAGGGCTGCAAACCTGCGCCAGTAACGGGAATCCCCCGCTCCTGAGCTTGAGGAGATGGTCAAAGACTGTAGATCTGCCCATCCATGAGCAGATGGGTGATGCCTTTCTTTTGCAGTTGGGTGCGCACAATCTCCAGGATGTAGCCGGGAAACTGGATCACCCGGTAGGGCGGGTAGGTGTTGCTGCCCCGACGGCTCATTTCGGAAAAGCGACGGGCCACCTTGTGGTTGTCGAAAATGGGCAGCGTATTGGCGTTGTCGATCCCTTCGATGGGCAGGGATCCCGAGCCAAAGAATTCTTTGAGAGGGCGGGTGGTCAGTTCTTGGTAGCGGTCAACAACGACGTAGCAGGTTTCCGGCAGGGTGAGCTCTTCCAGGGGTAATACCTGAATTTGATAGCTGGGATCGGTGAGGGGATCCTCTTCTGGCCCATCTTCATCTTCTAAGGGATAGTCAGGGTCGTCCTCATCCTCGTCTTCGAGGTCACGGTCTTCTTCGGTCTCTTCCTCATCCTCTTCCCCGACATCCTCCACATCTTCCTGAAGCTCAGCCGCCAACTGCAGTTCTTCTGGGGGCAGTTTTGGCAGAGACTCTGTTCCAGCGGTGTTATCCTCGCCTTCGTCGTTTGCGTTCGGCTGCAGCGAGGGAGATGAAAAAGGCAGCTCCGGCTCCAGCGGCAAAATCTGCTGCTCTGGGGCTGGGATCCTGCCAACAACAGCTTTTTCCCCCATGTCTTTGCGGCGGGCAGCCGAGCGTTTGAGATGGATCAACCGCTGGTACTCATCGGCGGCGATATTTTCCTTCAACACGCGGGTGATGGTGGTGATGCTCACCTGAAATTGCTCCGCCAATTCGACGGCGGTCGCTGCTGAGCCGCGGTAGGCGCTAACAATTTGCTGTTGTTCTTGCTCTGAAAGTTTGCTGCGAGCCATCCCAGGTCACCCAATCCAAAAACCGAAAAAACTGAAGAGGATCCTTAGCCAGCGGCGGTTGCCCCGCACACCCGGCTGAGGCCGGCAGCCAGCTGTTCCGGCTCCAGCCCTTTGCCAATCAACACAATTTTGGACAAGCGGGGCTCATCGGGATCCCAGTCCCGTTCCAGAAAAAGGGTTTGCCGCTGGCCCACTTGATGAAAGATAACCCGCTGCGGCTCATCCACAACCCACAGCACCCCCTTGGCGCGAAAAAGGGTCTCGGGCATGTCTTGTAGCCAATCGCGAAAAGCCGCCAAATCCAGCGGCTGCTGCAGTTGAAAGCTCACCGATTGGATCCCGTCTTCCTCGAGGTGATGGCTATGGTGGGCCTCAGTCTCTGCATTGGGGAGCCTGGGATCCCACAATTCTGGGCGGAAGGCATGCACATCCAAGATGCGGGCCAGAGGCACCTGGGCATGGGTGGTGAGCAGGCAAGGGGCAGCGGGGTTGTAGCAGCGCAGATCGAGAAGGATCCGCTCTCGTTCGGCTTCGTCGATCAAATCCACCTTATTGAGCAACAAAATGTCAGCGCTGCCGATCTGGTGGGCGGCGGTTTGCGAGCGCTGGAAATTGCGCCAGTATTCGGCACCGTCAACCAAGGTCACCACGCCATCCAGGCGCAACTCCTCATGAAAGACCCTCTGCACAAATAGCTCGGTCACCTGCCTGGGATCCGCCACGCCGCTGGTTTCCACCACCAGATAGTCCAACGCCTGGGCATGCTGGAGCAGCTGGCGGGCCGCCCGTTCAAAATCCTCTCGCACCGTGCAGCAGAGGCAACCATTGTTGAGCTGCATCAGCCCCTCTTCGGGCAGATTGATCAGCTCTCCATCGATGGAAATCTCGCCAAACTCGTTGAGGATAACCCCAATGCGCAACCCATGCTCCTCTTCCAAAATGCGCTTGAGCAGCGTGGTTTTGCCACTGCCCAAAAAACCTGTCAAAATCGTCACCGGAAGCTGAGCTTTCATATCAGGTGAGGCTGAACTGACAAGCGGCCAACAAACCCTTCTCTCAAGTTCCCCAGAAGCTCTACTAGCTTAGCTTTAGGGTTGGCTCTCCAGGATCTGGACAAGGGGGAACGACCGCTCCCACCCAAATTAGATCCTCTAACCCATCAACTAGTTATCCAACTATTTATTTATTAATGTCCTCTGGGCGTTGGGGCAGACTCTCTCCTGAGGATCCCTGGGGACGAATGAGCTCGATCGGCAGGCCATCGGGATCGGCGATGAACGCCACTTCATAGACCTGGCCCCCAATTTGCTGGAGCTGGGGCGGCAGCAGCAGGGTAAGGGGCACTTGCGCTCGCAAATGTTCTAGGTAGTTGGCCAGGGATCCCCATTCGGGGCCCACCTCAAAAGCGGGGTGATAGTAGCCCACATAGTGGGGATCCCCAAAGGGATCCGGGGCAGGATGGGGCTGCGGCACTTGCATCAGCTCCAAACGCCCCCAGGGGCCGCGCATCCAGCAGGCCAGCGTGATCCCGGCAGTAAAGCGTTCTTCCACCGCAAAGCCCAGCCCCTCGTAAAAAGCGATGGAGCGGAAGATATCGGCGGTGCGAATGGAAAAATGGTGTAGTTTCATCGTCCTGCAAAGCAGCCAGATGGGGCCAGACCGCTCGGATCATCGCCGATGACGGCTGGTCAAGCGCAGGTAGACTTGCTACGCTCCAGAAAAGTAGGCTGTCTATCTTAAGCACCTCTTGCAGTGTATGCTGGCCCGCCCAATCCTTGGGGCGGGAAATGCGACAACCTAAGCCGATTGCTGCCAACCTCAATTATGCCTAAGCTGGTCATTGTCGAATCTCCCACCAAAGCCCGTACCATCCGTGGGTTCTTGCCTGCGGGGTATGAGGTTCAGGCCTCGATGGGACATGTGCGGGATCTTCCCGATTCGGCATCTGAAATTCCAGAAGAATTGAAAGGAGAAGAGTGGAGCCGCCTGGGGGTCAATGTCCACGCCGACTTCGAGCCCCTCTACGTCATCCCCAAGGACAAAAGAAAGGTGGTCAAGGAGCTGAAGGAAGCGCTCAAGAAGGCGGACGAGCTGATCCTGGCCACCGACGAAGACCGCGAAGGGGAAAGCATTAGCTGGCACTTGCAGCAGGTGCTGCAACCCAAAGTGCCCACTCGCCGCATGGTGTTCCACGAGATTACCCGCGAGGCCATTCAGGAGGCGCTGCAAAACTGCCGTGAGGTGGATGAACAACTGGTGCGTGCCCAGGAGACCCGCCGCATCTTGGATCGCCTGGTGGGCTATACCCTGTCGCCGCTGCTGTGGAAAAAAATTGCCCCCAAACTCTCGGCAGGGCGGGTGCAGTCGGTGGCGGTCAAGCTTTTGGTGGATCGAGAGCGGGAGCGGCGCGCCTTCAGAAAAGCCTCCTACTGGGCTCTGAAGGCAGAGCTGCAGCCGAGCACTGCCTCCCAGGAGCGGCAGGCTGTCTTTTCGGCAGAGCTGGTGAGCCTAGCCGGCAAGCGATTGGCCAGCGGGCAAGACTTCGACCCCAGCACTGGGCGGCTTGTCGCCGGGCGGGATGTAGTGCTGCTGGATCAAGCCCAGGCCGAAGCCCTGCGGGAACGTCTTCTGGGCAAAGCCTGGATTGTCAGCTCTGTGGAAGAACGCCCCTCCACCCGCAAACCTGCCCCTCCCTTCACCACTTCCACCCTGCAGCAGGAGGCCAACCGCAAGCTGCACCTGTCGGCCCAGCAGACGATGCGCATTGCCCAAAAGCTCTACGAAGAGGGCTACATCACCTACATGCGCACCGATTCGGTCCACCTGTCGGAGCAGGCCATCCGCGCTGCCCGCGCCTGCGTGGAGTCGATGTACGGCAGAGAATATCTCAGCCCCGAGCCCCGTCAGTACACCACCAAAACCAAAGGGGCGCAAGAAGCCCACGAGGCCATTCGTCCTGCTGGATCAGAGTTTCGCCTGCCCAGCCAAACCCCCCTCTCCGGCCAGGAGCTGGCCCTCTACGACCTGATCTGGAAGCGCACCGTCGCCAGCCAAATGGCTGAGGCGCGGCAGACCCACACCATCGTACTCATCGCCGTAGACGATGCGGTGTTCCGGGCCAGCGGCAAGCGCATCGATTTTCCCGGCTTTTTCCGCGCCTATGTGGAGGGATCCGACGACCCAGAGGCGGCTTTGGAAGATCGGGAGGTGCATCTGCCTCTGTTGCGGCAGGGGGATCCCCTCCGCTGCCAGAAGCTGGAACCCGTTGCCCACGAAACCCAGCCTCCAGCCCGATATACGGAAGCCTCCTTGGTCAAGGTGTTGGAAAGTGAGGGCATTGGCCGCCCCAGCACCTACGCCACCATCTTGAATACGATCATGAGCCGTGGCTACGTCAGGCCGATGGGAAGTGCCCTCGTGCCCACCTACACGGCTTTTGCAGTCACCGAGCTACTGGAAAAATACTTTCCCAACCTGGTGAATACCCGCTTCACTGCCGAGATGGAGCAAACGCTGGACGACATTGCTTCTGGACAGGCGGAGTGGTTGCCCTATCTGCGCCATTTCTTCTTGGGCGAGCAGGGTCTCGAGGGACAGGTGAAGGCGCGCGAGCTGGAAATTGATTCCGGCCTGGCCCGCTCCATCCATCTGGAGAACCTGCCTGTCAAGATCGGCATTGGCCCCTATGGCCCCTATGTAGCAGTTGAAACTGAGTCTGGAGAGGTGCGCGCCAACCTGCCGGAGGATATTCCCCCCGCCGATCTGAGCGCAGAACACATTGCGGAGCTAATCCAGCGGAAGCAAGAAGGCCCCAAGCCCATTGCCTTTCACCCGGAAACCCAGGAGCCAATCTATGTGATCCCGCAGGGCCCCTATGGCCCCTATGTGCAGTTGGGGGAAGTTTCTGAGGACAACAAAAAACCCAAGCGCACCTCTCTGCCCAAAGGGCTGAAACCGGATCAGGTTACGCCAGAGATCGCCTTGGGGTTGCTGAGCTTGCCCCGCACCTTGGGGGAACACCCGGAATCGGGGAAAAAAGTGCAGGCCGGCATTGGCCGCTTCGGCCCCTACGTGGTCTGCGATGGCGATTTTCGCTCTCTGCCCGCCGATGAGGATGTGCTGACCATCAGCCTGGAGCGGGCGCTGGAGTTGTTGGCCCAGCCCAAGAAAGGCCGTGGGCGCGGCTCTGCCAAGCCCTTGCGGGAGCTGGGATCCCATCCTGAGGATGGTGAGCCGGTCAATCTGCACGACGGCCCCTATGGGCTGTATGTCAAACATGGCAAGGTCAATGCCTCTTTGCCCAAAGGGATCCCTGCCGAAGCGGTTACCCTGGAAATGGCCCTGCAGGTGCTGGCCGAAAAGGAAGGCTCTTCTGCAGAGGTCAAGGGGAAAAGCCGCTCGACCGCTTCTGCAGGTAAAGCCCAAGCCAAAGCTGCCTCCAGCAGCCCTACAGCCCAGCAGGCCGGAAATGCTGTGCCGCAGAAGCGGCGTAAAGCGCAAACCACTTCCACCGGCGGCGGGATGGCCAAAGAGCCGCAAGCCCAAGCGAATGGGTCAGCCCAGGTGGGATCCCGTCCCACCATTGTGAAGATCACCCCCAAAGCCCCCGCCTGAGGTCAGCTTCTTGGGGTGCGATGGCCCAAGGTCGCCTGCTCAAGGTGGCTCAGGGATCGGCTATGTAGCAGCTTTGCTGACGAAACAACTGCTCCAAGGGCCACAAGCAGCGGCCACAGCGGCTTCCCGATTGGCAATGCACCCGCATCGCTTCTGCAAACGGCAAGGGATCCTGCTGCTGGCGCTTGGGAATCTGGGCGTGTTCCAGCTCACTGCAGTAGCAGTAGGCAGGATGGCGACGATGGGGGTGTGCAAGGGACACGGGAGTAAATGAGAGTTGGAGTCGGGGCCAACAGCCTTCAGCTCAACGTTATCACCTGGGTGCCGGGGAAGTAGTGATTGAGGATTTGCGGCGCTGTGTAGCCCTGCTCGGCCAAGCCGCGGGATCCCCACTGACACAGTCCTACCCCATGGCCGGCTCCGCGATAGGTAAAAAGGTACACTTCCTGCTGGCCGGCCTTTGGCTGGAGACGTTCCCACGTGAAGCGGTTGCTGGGGAGGATCCCCCAACCCAGGGTTTGGCCAAGGCGCAGCACAAACTCTTGGCCGGTCAACAGTTGGGATCCAACGCGAATGCGCACAGGGCGACCCCAGGGATCCGACTGCACAATCTCCAGATCGCCGTTGCCGAAGGCTGGCTCCAACTCCCGTCGGCTGAGCCGGACGCTGTGAGGGCCATAGAAGGGAGAGGCACGACACCCGTCACAGATCACCCCTTGTAGGTAGGGGCGGGCGGGTGGGGCAAAAATATCCTGGTTGGCACTGGTGTGACCGCCGCAGGTGGAGTGAAACAGAACCTCTATCGGCTGGCCGGCATGGGTTAGGATCTGCCCTCGGGTTGCCTGCACCGCAGCAGTGGTCGCCGCCGTCTCATAGGCCAGGCCACCATAAAACTGGTGGGCGGTGGAATCCTGCAATAGCCTTATCGAGGTAGAGGGCCATTCTCTTCTGGGGCCGGGGTGCAGATGGGGAATGGCCAAAGTGCGGGCCAAGATGGCTTGCGCCTGCAAGGCGGCGGCTGGCCAATCGGCAGGCATTTCGCTGGGCACCAAAGCCAGCAGATAGTCTTCCAACTTGACCCAGTTCACCAGATGCAGGCGACCTAAACCCTTGGGACGAATCTGTACCCAGCCCCGATAGCGACGCTCCTCCCCTGCGAGGGAGCGCAGAGCTCCCCCCTGTAGCCAAAGGGATCCCTGGTAGCGACGAGGCTGTCCCGGCCCGGTCAGAAGGAGCTCTTGGCGGCGCACCTGTAACTTCCAGGTGCCTGTTGGAAAAGGCTGCTGATTTAAAACAAAAGGGCCCATCAGCTCCAACTCGACCAAGGGATCCGCACTCCAGCGGCTGAACAGCTCCACGGCCAGCCAATCTCCGCGCCCGGACGTTTGGGCCTGCCGAGAGCCTCCCCAAACAGCCCACAGGGATCCCAGCACCATCGCCCCCAACTGTCGTCGCCGCATAGGCCCCATCCGGGCATCCTCTATCGATAGACCATTCCCCCAGAAATACTGTCAAGATGAGCTGGCCAGCAAAGGATCGTATCCCAGTTGCTGGGTAAGCCGGGCGCGGGCCAATTCCCGATATTCCCAAAAGTGTTCTCCTGCAGCGCAGAGGCCCAAATATAGGTTCAGCAGGCTCGGTTTCTGTCGCCAAATCGTCCATAGCTGCCGCCAAAATTGGGCGCGGATTTCGGGATGAAGGATCCCTTGCCGCCAGATGAGTTGTAGAAGCAGGTGGATCCCTTTGCGAAGGGGCAGCTTCATCATTTGCCGCCGGCCATCTTTGATGCCGATATTCAGGCATTGTTGCAGGCAGCGAGATAAATATCGCGCAGGATCATACAATTTCCAAAAACTTTCCAGATATTCTTGAGCAATCTCCGATAGAGAACGGGTGGGAATAAAGTTCATCAGTGTATTTTGATCGCCGAACTCAGTAACGCCGATCCCTTCCAGCAAACGTTCCTCCTTCTTCAAGCGATTCCAGAGTTGCGTGTTTGGCAAAGCCTGTAAAATGCCCAGCATTGGCTGAGGAATACCGGTTTGCTCGACAAAAGCCTGAATGCGCTCCCCTGCTCCTGGCCGCTCTCCATCAAAGCCCAGAATAAACCCAGCATAGATCAGCAGTCCGGCCTCGTTGATCTTGCGACAGGCCTCCACCAAAGGGTGGCGGGTATTCTGGAGCTTTTGGGTCATCTGTAGGCTGTCTTGGTCTGGAGTCTCAATGCCCAAAAAGACCGCATAGAAACCCGCCTCTACCATTAACCTCATCAGTTCTTCGTCTTCGGCCAGGTTAACCGAAGCCTCTGTCATAAAGGTAAATGGATAGTTGCGCTTCTGGCTCCAGGGGATCAGCTCTCGTAAAAATCGCTTGACGTTGCGCTGATTGCCGATAAAATTGTCATCCACTACAAATACCGAACCCCGCCAGCCCAAGTCATAGAGGGCCTGCAGCTCAGCTAGCATTTGACTTGGCTCTTTGGTTCTCGGCTTGCGTCCGTAAAGAGAGATGATGTCGCAAAACTCGCAATTGAAGGGGCAACCTCGCGAAAATTGGACTGACATCATGAAGTATTGATCCATACGCAGCAGATCAAACCTTGGCAAAGGACTTTGGGTTACATCCGGTTTTTCCGCAGCCCGAAAAATGCCCGACTCTTGCCCAGCTTCTAGAGCCTTGACAAAGGCCGGTATGGTCACTTCCCCTTCGTCCAAAACCAAATAGTGAGCCCCGGATTCCAGGGCGTCTTGCGGCACAGAAGTTGGATAGGGCCCGCCCACAGCTACTTTTTTGCCCAGTTGTACAGCCTTGCGAATCAGGGCGTGGAAATCTTGTTTTTGCACCAGCATGGCCGACAAGATCACCAGATCGCACCAGTGCCAATCGGCTTCTGTTTCAGCAGCGACATTGCGATCCACAAAGCGAATCTCCCAGTGTTGGGGTAGCAGAGCAGCAACGGTGATCAAGCCAAGAGGTGGCATTAGCGCTTTTAGCCCCACCATCTCAATGGTGCGATTGTAAGACCAGAATGATTGAGGAAAACGCGGATAGAGCAGCAACGCCTTCATACCAACCAGCTCCTGAGTTGCAGATCGACCAACTTGATCCCCTACTGGTTTCCTATCGATTTGCTAGGCTTAGATAAAGCAGCCACAGATCAAACGCCTGCTCGCAATATCCTGCTGATGTTAGCCATTGGCAGATCTTGTGCAGGCTATCTGTGGAGAATCCTATGGTTCTGCGGCAAAAACTTAGCGGGCAGGGCCAATGGAGTAAAGCTTATCGGGATCCCTTAAAGTTGGTTTTGGTTATCGTCGGGCTGAGTGTTGACGTTCCCCTAGCGTACCCCCTGCAATCTTGAACCAAACCCTGCCCTCTCACGGCTGGGGACGAAGTCAGTTCTGCACACCTTGCTCAAAAACCTGCTGAACCAAGCCGCTGACGATGGAAAGTACAATTGCGCCGACGAACGCCCAACCGAAATTATCGATGTTGAAAGCATTCCCGGCCAGCTTATCGGCAATGACCAAGCAGATGCCGTTCAAAATCAGCCAAAACAAACCCAGGGTAAGAACCGTAATCGGCAGGGTGATCAACCGGAGAATCGGCCTAACCAAACCATTGACCAGACCAATGGCCAGAGCCGCCACCAAAGCCCCGCCAAACCCGGAGACGTGGATCCCGGGCAAAAGCCAAGCCAGGATCATTACACTCAAGGCTGACATCAGCCAGGTGGCCAAAAGAGTTGCCATGCTCTCTCCTCTGCCCTGATGGGGCCGCGATTTTGCCCTCTATGCTAGCCGATCTGCTCAGGGATCCCTTGCGCAGAAACCTCTTCAGGGCTGTAAGTTTGCAGGGCCAAAGCATGAATGCTCCGCCCCATGTGTTCCGCCAGAGCGGCATACACCAGGCGATGTCGCTGTAGGGTCGTTTTGCCGACAAACGAAGGCGACACTACTTGAACTCGGTAGTGCCCTCCTGTCCCGCCCCCGTGGCCGATGTGAAGGTGGGACTCATCCTCCACCTGCACATGAAGAGCCTGTAGCTTCTCCATCAGGTGCTGCCGAAGGTAGTCGGGGGTAAGCATGGCAACCCCTCTGGATGAGATGGGATCCCTTAAGATTGAGCCGTGGCCTTAGCAAAGGCTGCCTCGACCAGCGGACGCAGCTCGTTGCGGGCGTGCATCTCTTGGATGATGTCGCAACCGCCCACAAACTCCCCATCAATATAAATCTGCGGGATAGTAGGCCAGTTGGAAAACTCTTTAATCCCCTGGCGGATCTCAGGATCCTCGAGTACGTTAATCGCCGTGTAGGGGAAGCCCAAACTATCCAGCACACGAACGGCGGCATAGGAAAACCCACATTGGGGCATTTCCGGGGTGCCCTTCATGTAGATGAGCACCTTGTGGGTGCGGATTTGCTCACGGATTTTCTCTTCCAAAAGGGGATCCAGCATGGTGTTCAGCCACTATAGCGACAACAGTTGATAGGCAAACTGGCATCCTATCGAGATCTCATTTTCGTCTACTTTTAACATGCTCGACACTTTTCCCACGGTTGGGCCGAGAGATTCTCTCATAGACTCTGTTCTACGGACGCCACCAGCAAGCCCCATTGCCCAGGGCTGGCCCAAGCCCCCAACCTATCCAGGCAGCGACCCCAGGATCCATGTTAATTTCTACACCAACATGGTTAGCGACAGGGTCGGCGACAAACCTCAAACCCTGATTCTTCCGTTGACCCGGTCGATCCCGCTCTGGGCAAGGGTTTCAGGCCCCTCGGCGGAGAAAAACAAGGGGAAATTGCAGCCGAAAACAAGACCTCTGGGCAAGGGTTATAATGGGGGGGGAGTCGCTTCCCTTCGGGGAAGTGGAATTAATGGAAACGCTGTAATTAAATTTCAACCCATGAAGTTTTTTGAAAAATACCTTACCGTTTGGGTCTCGCTATGCATTGCTGCAGGCATTGGTCTTGGGAAAATACTGGGGAATTCTGTTTCGGTGCTTGAAAGCTGGCAGATATATACCATCAACATTCCGGTAGCGGTGTTGGTTTGGATGATGATCTACCCGATGATGGTACAGATTGATTTTTCATCGATAGGCGGTGTTTCAAAAAATTGGAAAGGGCTGGCGCTGACAGTTACTGTAAACTGGCTGATCAAACCTTTCACCATGGCATTGTTTGGATGGATTTTCTTTAAAAATCTGTATGCTACCTGGATCACTCCGGAAGATGCAGACCAGTACCTGGCAGGCGCCATTCTGCTGGGTGCCGCACCCTGCACAGCCATGGTGTTTGTGTGGAGTTATTTGGTAAAAGGCGATGCCAATTATACGTTAATACAAGTTTCAGTCAACGATCTTATTCTGCCGGTTGCATTTGTACCCATTGTAAAATGGCTGCTGGGAGTAACCAACATACAGATACCGTATGAAGTACTGATTACTTCGGTGGTTGTTTTTGTTGTTATACCGCTAACTACGGGTTATCTGACCAATCGGATATTGCCTCAACGAAAAGGAAAGGATTGGTTTGAACAAAAATTTCTTCCGGCACTTCGTCCTGTTTCCATACTAGCATTGCTTTCAACCCTGGTTTTACTCTTTGCCTTTCAGGGCGAACACATACTGGATCATCCATACACCATTTTGTTGATAGCCATACCACTGACCATTCAAACCTACTTCATATTTTTTATAACCTGGCTGGGTGGAAAATTGCTCCGTTTATCACATCCGGTTTGTGCACCGGCTGCGATGATTGGTGCCAGTAATTTTTTTGAACTCGCAGTTGCCGTGGCCATATCACTTTTTGGTCTTAATTCAGGTGCGTCGTTAGCCACGGTGGTTGGTGTACTCATAGAAGTACCCATCATGTTATCGTTGGTAGCCATCGCTAACAGTTGGAGGTATTAAATGAAAAAAATCTTGGTTTTATGCACAGGTAATAGCTCCCGTAGTCAAATGGTACATGGTTATTTAGAAAATCTGTTACAAGGTAAAGCTCATATTTACAGTGCCGGTATTGAGATACATGGCGTAAATCCGAGAGCCATACAAATCATGAAGGAAGATGGAATTGATATCAGTCATCATACCAGCAACCATGTAAATGAATACTTAAACATACCCTTTGATTACATCATCACGGTATGTGATCATGCCAGAGAAAACTGTCCGTACATACCAGGTAATTCCATTCGCATACATCATAGTTTTTCTGATCCTGACAAAGCAACCGGAAGTGAAGAAGAAATTATGCATGCATTTCGTATGGTTCGAAATGAGATACGCACATTCTGCGAAGAATTTTCAAAGACTATCATTGCTTAATCCTAGTAAGAAAACACAAACAAAAAAGCCCCGTAACCGGGGCTTTCTGATTTATTTTACAACCATGATGCGTTGTGTTATCGCTTGTTTTCCGTCAGATATTCTAAGAAGATAAATTCCAGAAGACAATCCGTCTGTGATCAAAGTTATTTGCTGCTGAGATGGAGCAATGGTAAATTGCTGCAACACCTGACCCAGTGTTGTCATCAGTTCTCCTTTCAACGGTTCGGCAGAAGCCAATTGCAGAGCAATGGTAATCATATCAGTAGCCGGATTGGGATACACCAAAAAGTTGGAGGTATTCATCACTTCATCCAGCGAAGAACAGTTAAGTACTGTAACCGATGCAGTGGCAGTTGCTGTACATCCGTTAGTAGCTGTGGCTGTAACGGTATAGGTAGTAGTGGATGCAGGGCTTACATTGATGGAAGCAGTATTAGCACCTGTATTCCAAGTAAAACTATTACCACCAGAAGCAGTAAGATTTACAGAGCTTCCCTGACAAATAGTACCGCCACCACTTATAGTAGGTGTGGGCAAAGGATTCACCACAATACTGGCTGTTGCCGTGTTTGTTCCGTTTAAATTGCTAGCTATTAATGTTACAGTATATGTCCCCGCTGAATTAAATGTTACAGTAGGACTGGCAGCCGTACTTGTTGAAGGAGTTCCGCCGGGGAAGGACCAGCTATAGGAAGTAGCATTGGTAGATGTATTGGTAAATGTAATACTTTGCCCTGCACAGATGTTAGTTGATGAAACATTAAAAGAAGCGCTTGGTGGTGTATTGGTTGCAGCACTAATGTTTATATCATCCAGATAAGTAACATTTCCCCATCCACTTCGCAATTGGAATCCGATTCTGGCGGCGGTTTGAGAAGCATACGGGCTTAAATCTATTGTCTTGGTTGCCCATTGTGATGGGGTAGGTACAAATGCAGTGGTCATATCAGGTGCTGTAGCCAATGGACTCGGGCCTGTATTATTACCATAAGATGCTAATCGTATCCAAGTATTGCCACAATCAGTGGTGATACTTACTATTAATGAATCAGTCGCTTCCCTTCGGGGAAGTGGAATTAATGGAAAAATTAATGGAAACAAACCAAGTGATCCCCTTTCACTTCCAGCCAGTGCCCACCTGGATAATCGGGGCTACGGCTGCCTCGGTCTGCTTTTAAGAGCTGGATCCCGGCTTCTACCTGTTCAAAGGTGGGGTGGTGGGGCAACACCAGGGACAAAAACTGGAACATTACCTGCCGCTGCAGAGCCAAGGGGGCAGCCCGCAAGGGATCCCGTCGCAGCCCTGGCAAAGCGGGCTCATACACCTGCTGCCATAGCTGAGCTGCTTGGGCTACCACCAGCTCATGTTCTGCTTGGAGCAGCGTGGCAGCCCGATTCAGGGCCGCTTCCAGTTGCGGATTAAAGTGCTGCTTCAAGTAGGGCATCACCTCCAGGCGGAGACGGTTGCGGCAATGGGCCAGATCTTGGTTGCTGCGATCCGGCCAGACCGGCAATTGGTGCTGCTGGCAAAATTGTTCGGTTTCCCAACGGTATAGCTCCAGCAGGGGTCGCACCACTTGGGCAGAGGTGGGATCCCGGTTGTCCAGGCGACGCTGCCAATCTAGGCTGCTCAGCCCGGCGGCTCCTGTCCCTCGCAGCAAGTTCCATAAAAATGTCTCGGCCCGGTCGCTGGCCGTATGCCCCATCACCACGGCGCTGCAGTCCCAGGTGCGGGCCCATTTCTCCAGTTGTTGGTAGCGCCAAGCCCTGGCCCCTGCTTCGTCTCGGCGGATGGGATCCGCAGTCTCAACGGCATGAGGCAGTCCCTGCTGCTGCAGCCACCCCTGCAAAAAGCGAGCACACTCCGTTTCATCTGCCGACCAGCGGTGATCGCAATGCAAAACGAAGAGCTGCCAGCCCCAGCGAGGCTGTAGATCCCGCAGGATTTGGAGCAGGCAAAAAGAATCTTGCCCGCCCGAAAAAGCCACCAGCAGCCGCTGGCCAGGGTGAAGAAGTTGCCGCTGCCGAATGGCGCACTGTACCCGCAGGTGGAGAGGAGAGAGCCTGGCCACAGCTTGTTATTGCTCAGGTGCAACCCAGACCCTGCCTGCCTTCATGGGATCCCTTAGGCAAGAGCCCGGGTCAGATGAGAGGCCACCGCCTGCACAGCAGCAATGCTGCGCTCGTAGGCCATTCGGGTCGGCCCCAGCAAGGTGACCGTACCCAGAGGAGCTGAGCGACGGTGGTAAGTGGAGGCGATAACCGTACAGTGGTGCAGAGACTCCAGTGGATTCTCGCTGCCAATGTAGATGATCACCGGGGTCTTGCGGGCAGACTGTCCCGACTCCTGATCCATCTCCGTTGAGCTCGGCAGAGAGGGCAAACCCCCATCGGCAAAATGGAGCCCAATCATCCCCTGAAGTTGCTTGGCTCCCTCCTCGATCAACTGCATCACTGCCTGCACCTGCCGGGCCTGGGAAAACTCCGGCTGACGCATCAACTCGGCCATACCGGCACTGAACACCTGCCCCAGAGAGGGCTGTAGACAGCGTTGCACCACCGAGCGCAGCAGTTGCTGGAGCCAATGGCCGTAGGTACGAAATTCTTCATCCAGTTTCAGCCAGCTCAGATCCTGCAACTCGGCAAAGGTTTTGCCCCGCAGCTTCAGGGTGAGAAAGTTGCTGAGCAATTGCAATTCATCTTCCAAATCCTCTCGGGAGTCGCTGGGCCAGTCGGGGGGGCTGACCAGAGCTGAATGGGTTTGATAGGAGTCGGTTACCACCAACACCATCACCCGCCCTGGCGCTACCGACACCAACTGCACATGATGAATGGCTACCACCGGCCCCTGAGGAGGGGTGATAAGAGCAATGCAACCGCTCAGATGGGCCAAAAGCTGGGCCACCCTTTGTAGGAGACTGTCCAAGTCATCTCCCAGCTCACGGCCAAGCTGATCCATCAACTGTTGCAGGGCAGGATGGGGATCCGGCTGAGGAGCATCGTGGGGGATCCCACCGCTGTTGGCAGAGGTCAACAAATCGTTGACATAAACCCGATAGCCAAAGTCGGAAGGAACCCGTCCGGCGGAGGTGTGAGGCTGAAACAGCAATCCCACTTGCTCAAGGGTGGCCAAGTCGTTGCGAATGGTGGCCGTGCTTACCCCAAAGTTGTAGGACTGGGCCAAGGTTTTGGAACCGACAGGTTCAGCTGTAGCAATGTAGCTACGCACTGTCGCCCAGAGAATCTTCCGCTGGCGGGGAGTCAGTTCGAGTTTCATAGCCGATCAAAAGAACCCAGTCAACGCCTATCAAAGGAAACTGTTAATACAGAGCCGGTAAATTGCTCCAGGATAAACCAACTCAGGGTTGAGATACGAATCTAGACAAACTTTCGCGTCTAAATACATCTGTATGCATCTATTGTTACTCTTTCATGACGGGTTGCCCAGGAAGGGAGTCGCAACACCCAATGCCGAAAGAGGTTGAGGCTGTGGGTTGTGCAGGAGAAAGGGAAATCCCCTCTAGCCTAGACCCCTTTTTTTGCCCAGAGGTGATATAAAGTTGAGTCAACTCTAGGCCAACTGGGCCTGCTGCTGTCCCCCCTGTATCCTTTTGTATCTTTGAGGTTGCCCCATGTACTTATCCCCCCAGGAGAAAGACAAGTTGTTGATCTACCTGGCTGCCCAGTTGGCTCGGGATCGGCGGCAGCGGGGCCTCAAACTCAATTACCCTGAGGCGGTGGCCTACTTGAGCGCAGCAGTCTTGGAAGGGGCGCGGGAGGGGAAAACAGTCGCCCAATTGATGAGCGAGGGGCTGACGTGGCTGACCCGCGAGGACGTGATGCCCGGGATCCCAGAGATGATCCCGGAAATTCAAGTGGAGGCTACTTTCCCCGACGGAACCAAGCTGGTTACCCTACACCACCCCATTCGCTAGGGATCCCCCAGGTGCTCCAAAGACCCAGAGACTTCAGGAGGTCGTCCCCATGGCTCGCCAATCCAGAACCAACCCTGCTGCCAACGCAGAGCCGGCCCTGATCCCAGGGGAACTGTTGCTGGCAGAGGATCCCATCCAAGCCAACGTCGGACGGGCCACCGTGACCCTGGAGGTTACCAACCGAGGGGATCGGCCCATTCAGGTGGGATCCCATTTTCACTTTTTTGAGGTGAACCGAGCCCTGGTTTTCGATCGCGCCGCCAGCTTTGGCATGCGCCTCAACATCCCTTCCGGCAACGCAGTGCGTTTTGAGCCAGGGCAAACCCATCGGGTAACGCTGGTGGCTTTGGGGGGCAAGGGGTTGGTGCATGGCTTCAATCGGCTCACGGAGGGCACGATACGCTCCGCTGCCCAGAAGCGGCTGGCTCTGGCCCGATTGCAGGAGTGGCTGGGTGAAGCAGCCCATCCGTAGGGGGAATATGCCCCCCTCAAGTGTGCAGCTTTGGGCAGCGGTGTCAAGGCTCAACCCCATCCCCGTCTCCGCTCAGATTCAGGACAGTAGGGCTATCCTATTTCTCCTCTAGGAGCTGACAGATGTCAGAGCGCGAGACTGTCTTGTGGATGTGGGTGCAAGGCTTGGGGCTAAATCTTTCTGGGTTGGCGCTGTTGGCAGCAGCAGGCGCCGCCTTTGGGCCTCTCAGTTGGACAGGTGCAACGGTGGCGGTGATGTTGAAGCTCATTGGGGATAGCCAACTGGTGCGGGGCTACTGGCTCTGGCAAAGCCAGCGACAACAGAAGGGATCCCAGCCCGTCAGCTCAGCAGCGGCAGTGCTCCACAGTCAAGCTTGAGACATTGCCCGGCACTTGTCCGGTCTCCGACTCGAGAATGCCAACGCGACCACCTCTACTCCCTTCTGGCACTGGCAAGCCTCACTGTACAAGCCTCACTGTAAATGAGCCACGGTCACTCCAGTACCGCCGTCTTCGGGATCAGCGGCTGAAAAACGCTGAACGCGCGGGTGATTTTGGAGATAAGCCTGGACGCCGGCTTTCAGGCGCCCTGTGCCGTGGCCGTGGATGATCCAAACCGGGCCGGGAGGAGCTTGGGCAAAGTGCTGTTCCAGAATGGCCTCAGCATCAGCAACGGTTTTCCCCCTCAGATCGAGGGTGTTCTGGCTGGTGCGCAGGTTCAGGGGAGCGGTGGCTGCAGGGGAGGGAGGTGGGGCTTTGGGGCGTTGGCGCTGCTTGGCCTGGTGTTCATCGATGGGATCCAACTGCCCCCGTGGCACTGTGAATTTGAGGATGCCGCTGCGCACCACATATACATCTCCTTCGATGGCGATCACCTCTCCCGTCTGCCCCAAGCCTCTCAGCCGCACCCGATCTCCCACCTCTGGCACAAACTCCATATCCACAGGCGGCGGTGGGGGAGAGTAGCGCTGCTGGATTTGCGCCAGCTCGGCAGTAATGCGTTGGGGATCCTCTCCCTGCTGCAATTTGCGGATGGCGGCAGCCACTTCCTGACGGGCAGCAGCCAACAGGGCTTGCAGTTCTTGGTTTTGCTTCTGCTCCAGCCGGGCTTCTCGCTCGGCGATTTGGCGGCTGCGCTGCTGCATTTGTTGATGTAGGCTCTCCAGCTCTCGATGCAGGGATCCCACCTGGGCCGCCCGCTCTTCCAATTGAGCCCGCTGCGCTTCCAGGCCGGCAATGACCCTATCCACCTGGCTTTCCCCTTGCAGGTGCCGCTGGGCCCGCCGCAGAATCTCTGGATCCAACTGCAGCCGTTGGGCAATGGTCAAGGCGTTGGAGCGGCCTGGGATCCCCCACAAGAGGCGATAGGTGGGGGCCAGGGTGACCTCGTCGAACTCCACTGAGGCATTTTCAAAGCCGGGATGTTGGTATTTCAGGGCCTTTAGCTCGCCGTAGTGGGTGGTAGCCAGGGTGAGCAGTGCCCTTTCCGAGAGGTACTCCAATAGCCCAGCCGCCAGGGCAGCTCCTTCGGTGGGATCCGTGCCCGCCCCCACCTCATCCAACAGGACAAGGGCCGGCTCTGGAGTGGACTGCAGGGCCTGTACCATGCGGCTGATGCGGCGGATGTGCCCCGAAAAGGTGGAGAGATTTTGTTGCAGCGACTGCTCGTCCCCAATGTCGGCGTAAACCCCGTCGAACCAAGGCAGCTGGGGCGGATCCTGAGCCGGCAGGAAGATCCCCGCCTTGGCCATGAGCACCAGCAGGCCCAGGGTTTTCAGGGCAACGGTTTTGCCGCCGGTGTTGGGGCCGGTGATAACCACGACACGAATGGAGTCCGCGAGGGTGAAGTCGATGGGGACAACGGCAGAACCTTGACCCTCCGAAGGGGCGGCGGCGCGGGACTGCCAGAGCAGCAGAGGGTGCTTGGCCTGACGCAGGCGCAATCCTGCCGAGACAAACTGGGGACGATTGCCCTCCAGCCAGAGGCTGTAGCGACCCCGAGCCAGAGCCACATCCAACCCCACCATCACCCCCTGCAGATGCTCCAGATCGGTGGCGACGGAGGCCACCTGAGCCGAGAGCGCGGCTAAGATCCGCTCTTCCTCCGCCTGAATCTGAGCTTGGGTTTCTCGCCAGCGGTTGCCCAGTTCCACCACGGCGTAGGGCTCCACATAGAGGGTGGCCCCACTGGCAGAGCTGTCATGCACAATGCCGCGGATGAGATCCCGATGGGTGGCCTTGACCATCAGGACAAACCGTCCCTGCCGCTGGCCAATCAGGGTATCCTGCAGCGCCTGGGGGTACTGGCTCATCAACTGTTGCAGGCGCTCCTGGATCTGGCTGCGTTGCCGCCGTTGCTGCTGGCGCAGATCCGCAAGGGTAGGGCTGGCGCTGTCCCGCACCTCACCATGCTCCTCCAGGCAGCGGAAGATCTCCTGCTCCAGCTCCGGGTAGGTGCGCAGGTTGCTCACCCAGGCCTGCAGGTGGGGCAGATGGTCATGATCATCGATCAGGCGGCGGATGCGGCGGGCTGCCCCCAGAGTTGTAGCGATCTGCACCAGCTCTTCCCCGCTCAGGATCCCCCCCCGTTCGGCCCGTTCCAAAGCCGGCAGCAAGTTGTGGATCCCTGCCATGGAAAGGCCCCCCGCCTGTGTGCGATCGAGGCGGATCGCCTCTTCCGTCTGCTCAAGGTAGGCTTCGCTGTCGGCGCGGCTCTGCCAGGGATCCAGCTCCAAGCAGGCGCGGCGGCCCAAGGGTGTGGCCGCAAAGGTGGCCAAGTGCTGACAAAGGCGGGGCCACTCCAGCAATTCCAAGGTTTCTTGCCGTTCGCCTTGGCAGGCCGTAGGCCTTGGGGAGGGATCGGGCTTGGAGAAGACTGGCAGCGGGTGCAAGGTGGGGACGGTGGGCATTAACCATTCAGTGATGCAAGGAACCCTGGAGACGCAGTTGCTTCATCTCTTGCAAAAACTGCCGTTGGTACTTGAGGAAGGCCGTGTGCCACTCGCGGAAGCGACGCTCGCCATCCCGCACCAGCATCTGGCGGTACTGCTCTGAGTTGAGACGGGGCTGAGCAAAAGATGGGTTCATAGGGATCGGGGACGCTCTCCATCCTATTGTGGCAGGCTCTGGGTCGGCTTCCACAGATAGCTTTTGGTGAGAGGGGCACGCTGATAATGGCGCCGTTGTCTCACGCGCTGCCTCTGGTGATCTTCCCAAGAAGCTGAGCTCACCGAAAAACTGGGTTCAAAGCCCCGCCCTACCGCTGTGGGGTTCGCCTTGGGTGTCCTGTGGAGGGTGGAAGTGAGCTGCATTCACGGCCAAACTGAACCTCACAAGCCTGCCATACTGAAGGAAGTTGCTGCACTCAAAACACTCAAGATCCGTGCGCAAACGAGTCACCCTCATTTTCCCCCGCCATTTGGTGAATGTGCCTCTCACCTATCGGTTGGCCAAAGACTTCGATGTGGCTGCCAATATCGTGCGCGCCAGGGTAGCCCCCAACGAAGTGGGTACTTTGGTGGTGGAGCTGTCGGGGGATATCGACCAGGTGGAAGCAGGATTGGAATGGGTACAGTCTTTGGGCATTGAGGTGACTGAACGGGCCAAGGAAATTCAAATCGACCCAGACTTGTGCGTGGACTGTGGATTGTGTACGGGAGTTTGCCCAACCGAGGCCCTGAAGATTTCTGCTCCCAACTGGAAGCTGGAGTTCTCTCGCAACCGCTGTGTCATGTGCGAACAGTGTGTTGCCACCTGCCCCGTTGGGGCGATCAGCACCAGCTTGTAGTCAGTTTGTGGTCAGTTGGCTGAGTTACGAACTCCCCCAAGCTGACAAATCCCTTTACAATCCTGTTAGATTTGTTGGACATAGGTCTAGCTGCGGAGCGCACTCGACATGGCTTCTACTCCATCGTTGATTGGGTTAACTTATGCCGGTTTGGCTGTTCTCTATCTGCTGGTGCTGCCTCTGTTGTCTCTGCTGTACGTGGACAAACGCTGGACTTCAGGCAGTGCTTGGGAAAAGGTGCTGATGTTTTTCTTGGTCTTGTTTTTCTTTCCCGGCATGGTGCTCTTGGCTCCCTTCATGACGTTCCGGCCCAAGCCTCGGTCGCTGTAAGGTCAGCCGTTTGTCGGTTCACTGAGCCATGCGCAGATTGGATGTTCTTGCTATAGGCTTAGCCCTGCTGTTGGGGGGAGGGATCCTCTACGGCCTGCTGCTTTGGGCGGGCTTGGATACGGGGGCCGCGCAGCAGATATCGAGCGTGGTGCTTCTATTGGCCTGCTTGGGGTGGACTTTTGGCTACCTGAAGCGGGTGCTGCGGGGGGAAATGACCCTGAAGGCTCAATGGGCCAGCTTCGAGACCCAGCAACTTCAAGAGAAACTCCACTCGCTGTCTCCGGAAGAGTTGCAGGCCCTGCAAGCTGAATTGGAAAGTGAGAAAGAAGGGATCCCGGATTGGGTTGAGCAGGAGAAACATTGAGGCCATTGGACAGGCCGCACCCAGAAATGGGCTGTCGGCTGCTGGGGATCCAGGTTTAAGGGTATGAAGCGTCGGGCTTAAACCGCAATACTTGTATATCTGTATATCCGGTTACCATTTGCTTCCCCTAAGAATGCTACATTACGCCCCGCACAAGATTCTGGCGTACGACGGATTATTAAGTGGTGCAAGCCTTTGCCTTTCCTTCTACTCGCATATCTCCATCCACTGTGAGAAAAACCATACTGCTAGCTCAGGGCCAGCCCTCGCAAATTCATCTCTGGAAGTTGGCGCTGGAGTCTCAGGGGCACTCTGTGGTGCTGGTTTCCCCGCGTGAAGATCTGCTGGAGGTGGCAGCAAGTCAGCCTCTGGATCTGATGGTGGTGGACATGACGACGGGGCTGTTTAACCCCTATGCCTTTTGTCGAGAGTGCCAAAGCAAGCTGCCCAACATCCCTGTTATCCTGACTCATCACCCCCGCCGCCACATCGAGCCCGCAGAGCGGCGCTGGGCAATCTACCAGGGGGCAGCAGATGTGATCCCTGGCTTGGCGGAGGCCGGCGACCTTCTCCACTCCCTCGAACGGATTTACGAGGCTGCCAGGTGGTTTTTGCCTATTGACACGGAGGCGCTCCACAGGGCTCTGAAGCAAGCGGGCTTATGGCCGGCGGAGGTCAGCCGTACATCTTCTTCCACCCCTCCCCCGCAGCCGAGCGCCCACTCTCCCACCGCCCCTCCACAACCCATCACCGCGGAAGGGGATCCAGGGCAAAAAGACTTGACCCCGCAGGTGAAGTACCGACTGATGTACCGGGGTCGCCCTGTCGATTGAGGTACTCGTTCCAACCTGCCGTCACTCGTTTTTCCTCGTAGCTTCTCGTGGCTTCTTGCCCTGCCAGGGTTGAGCTGCCGATTGGCAACGAGCAGGATGCAATCGCTGCAGCCCCGGGCAGCAGTGTATGGCTTCGCCATGCAAGCTACCCGTCTTGTTCAGCGTCAATGTATCAGCGAAGTCTGCTGGCAGAAATTGTGGAATGGATCACCTGGCCAGCAGAGGGGCCTGCAGAACTGATAGAGTTTTGGCACCTCTGCCTTCCCATTGCCCATGACCAAGCCCAAAGCCGGGATCCTCTACAACGACGCCAAACCCGCCGCCAAACGCAGCAGCGAAACCCTAGCCCGCTGGTTTCAGGAGCAGGGCTGGGAAGTCTGTGTGGCCCCCAACTGGGGCGGTATCCTCGGTTATGCCAAGCCCGACAGCCCCATCTGCCTGACCAAAGTAGATAGCCTGGCCCCGGCTGGATTTGATCAAACCATGAAGTTTGCGGTGGTGTTGGGGGGAGATGGCACCGTCTTGGCAGCAGCACGGCAACTGGCCCCCAAAGGGATCCCCTTGTTGGCGGTGAATACGGGCCATCTGGGCTTTCTGACGGAGACCTACCTTCCTCACCTAGAAGAGGCAGCCAGTGCCGCCATTGCCGGGGAATACACCCTGGATCGCCGCAGCATGTTGCTGGTGCAAGCCTACCGAGGGCAAGAATTGCGCTGGGAGGTCTTGAGCTTAAACGAGATGGTGTTGCACCGCGAGCCTTTGACCAGCATGTGCCACTTCGAGATCACCATCGGGGATCACTCACCTCTGGATGTGGCTGCCGACGGAGTCATCTTGGCTACTCCCACCGGCTCGACGGCCTATGCCCTCTCGGCGGGTGGGCCGGTGATCACACCGGGGGTGCCGGTTTTGCAGCTGATTCCCATCTGCCCCCATTCCATGGCGTCGCGGGCCTTGGTCTTCCCCGATTCGGAGGAGGTATGGATTAGCCCCGTTACCCCTCAGCCACTGGTTTTGGTGGTAGATGGAAATGCCGGCTGCTACATCATGCCGGAAGACCAGATTCGGGTGGTACGTGCCCCCTATTGGACAGATTTGATGCGCCTGCGCCGACCGGAATTTTTCCGGGTTATGCGAGAGAAGTTGGGGTGGGGACTGCCCCACGCTTCCAAGCCCACGTCGGTGGAGTTGCCTTAACTTTGCCGAGGCAGGACAAGCCATAGCTGCAAAATGGCCAATGCCCTTAACAACTCCACCCCTCTGTCGCTATGATGGTTAGGCTCGGAAGCGGATGTGGCGGAATTGGTATACGCGCACGTTTGAGGGGCGTGTGGCTTTGCCTTGCGAGTTCGAGTCTCGCCATCCGCATTACGCAATTAGTACGCGTTATTCATTAGTCCCTCTCCCAGAGAGGGAGAGGGGAAGCTGGCTTCGGCCTTTGCCACTATTCCCGAACGGCACCCTGCAGGCGTGCGCCCCAGGTGCGAGCAAAGCGCAGGTCAGCCCCAACCAGGTTGGCGTCGCGTAGATCGGCCCCCCGCAAGTCGGCGCCGTACAGGGATGCAGAAGAGAGATCGGCCCCCCGCAGGTTGGCCCCCCGCAAGTCTGCCCCCTCCAGGTAAGCGCCACTCAGGTTGGCTCCGCTCAATTGAGCCCGCCGCAAATTGGCCCCCACCAGGTAAGACTGGCTGAGATCGGCGCCCGTCAAGATGGTGCGCTCCAGATTGGCCTCGATGAGATCGGAACCGCTGAAATTGGCCTCCGCCAAATCCAGATTGCTCAGCTCAATGGATCCCAGGCGGCAGTTGGGACAGGTGCGGGAAGCCATGAGGTAGCGCATAAAACAAGAGTTGTAGGTTGTGGCTGCGGCAGAGGAAGCCAAGGCTGCCGTGGCCAGTAGTGCCCAAATGGCGGGAACTTTGAGATTGAGGTTCATGGTTACCAAGCCTCACAATTTTGAAGGTTTACGTGAAGGGACACAGCAGAGGGGGATGGTTCTGCGCTGGTCACATGATAGTGGCATCTTCTGGCTTCGGCCACTCCGCAGGTCTGTCTGGCCCACCTGATAGCAGGCTCTCTCAGGGCGGGATGACGTTTGGAGTCCTATCGTCCCGAAGCTGCCGGGCCGTTGCCAACACTGGGAAGGGGTGGATCTTTGAGCAGCGGCTGCACCCAATGCCAAGACAGTTGCCCCAACCCCACCAAAACCCCGAGTATTGCCGAGGAAGTCAGGACGCGATCCCAGCGGATTTCCCGCCAGCCGGCAGGGCTGGTTGTTGGCCTTCTTGGGTTGAGTTTCTCGGCAACAGGAAGCGGGCGATGGCGCAAAAAGTGCCCACAGCGGCGACAGCGATAATCGGAGTTGGAGTTGAGCCAGTAGCAAGCTGGGCAGCGAAGCATGGGAAGGCCAGGGATCCCATCCTGAAGCGGTGGTGCAACCAGTTACAGTACGCCGTCATGATGATAGTATCGAAGACTTCCAGGGTCAGCCTGAGGGGATCAATTCTGCTCAGATCTCTCTGGATTGTGGGCAAGATTTGGGGCATCTTCGGGAGAGACACTTACTACAGGATCCCTGTCTGGGCGAGAAGCCCCTTTCAGAATCGGTGAGCATTGATCAGCGCCCTATGCAGATCTACTTAGAAAACATCTGTAAGCGCTATGGCCGCCGTGAGGTGGTGAGCGACGTCAGCCTAAACATTCAGCAGGGGGAGATCGTCGGGCTGCTGGGCCCCAATGGGGCGGGGAAAACCACCACGTTCTACATTATGACCGGCCTGATCCAGCCGAACCGAGGCCATGTCTGGTTGGATGACCAAGATATTACCCACCTGCCCATGCATCGTCGTGCCCAATTGGGGATCGGCTACCTGGCCCAGGAGCCGAGTATTTTTCGTCGCCTCAGCATTCAAGACAACCTGCTGCTGATCATGGAGCAAACAGGGGTGCCCCGTCGCCTTTGGCAGCAGCGGCTCAACCAACTGCTGGAGGAGTTTCGCATCGCCCACGTGGCCCACAGCCTGGGCCTGCAGGTATCGGGGGGGGAGCGTCGCCGAGCGGAGATCGCCCGTGCCTTGGCCGCTGGGATCCACGGGCCGAAATTTCTGCTGCTGGATGAGCCCTTTGCGGGGGTGGATCCCATCGCGGTGGCGGATATTCAGGAGGTGGTGGCCAAGCTCAAGCAACGGGGCATCGGTGTTTTGATTACTGACCACAACGTGCGGGAGACGCTGGAGATCACCGACCGGGCCTATATCCTCAACGACGGGGCCATTTTGGCCAAGGGCACGGCGGCGGAGCTGGCGGCGGATCCCTTGGTGCGCAAGTATTACCTAGGAGAGAAGTTCCGCCTCTAGCGCCAAGAGTACAGAGCCCGCAGACGTTGGCTTTTCTTGTGTTGGTGGGTCTGCATACGGGCCAGCAGCTCATCCAGGAGGGCAACCGCCTCCAGCAGGTAGGGGCCCTTGTTGAGCATCACACATTCGGCGCGGGCAGACATCACCGCATCGGAAAGCTCAGGCCGCGAGGGCAAGCCCTCCTTGGTGAGCTGATCCAGCACCTGGGTAGCCCAGACCACCGGCACCTGGGCTGCCTCGCAGATCCACAGCAGTTCCTCCTGGATCTCGCCCAAGCGCAGCCAACCGATCTCCACAGCCAGATCGCCACGGGCAATCATCACCCCCAGGGGCCGGCAGCCGGCAACGGTCGCGATCAAGGCCGGCAGATTTTTTACCGCCCGCTGCGTTTCCATCTTGAGGATCAAGCCCAAATCGGGGCGAGCCTGCCGCCGCTCCAGCTCAGAAACCAGCAACTGCAAGTCCGCGGGCTGCTGGACAAAGGAATAGCCCACTAAGTCGGCATGCCGCACCACAAAGTCCAGGTCTTGGCAGTCTTTGTCGGTAAGGGAACGGATCTGGAGCTGACTGTCAGGAAAATTGAGGCCTTTTTCTGCTCGCAACTTCTTGCCCTGAGGGGCAACTTTGTCCACCTCCAGCACCACGCCTGCCGGCTCGATCCTTACCACGCGGGCGCCGATTTTGCCGTCGTCGATCCAAACGGTTGCCCCCACTTGCAGGTGCGCCAAAACCTCCGGCAGGCTGCAGGTCACCTGGCAGGAGATATCGGCGCTGGCCTCAGGAACCTTCGCGGTGAGCAGGATGCGATCCCCGCGGTACACCTTGGTTTTGCCGGGGGGCATGGCCACTGGGCCGGTGCGGATCTTGGGGCCGGCCAGGTCCAGCAAAATCTTGCAACGCCGTTGGGTCTGGGCTTCGGCCTGGCGCAAGTGGGCCACCATTTTCTCCCACACCGAGGGCTCGTCGTGGGCGCAGTTGATGCGGGCCACGTTCATGCCCCGCTCCAACAACTGCAGCAACAGCTCCGGCTGCTCGGCGGCTTCGCTGGGCAGGGTCACCATGATGCGCGCGCGGCGATGGGGAGAAGGAGGGCCAAACAGCGCCTCGGCGTGCTGCTCTAGTGCCGTATCCCCGGCGTAAAACTCTTCATAGCTGGGTGCCGTATGGGTCAAACCCTGGGTGGCTGCCAAAATAGCAATCACCGCATCCAGGCTCTCCAGAACCCGCGACTCACAGCGCCCCAGCGAGGACAGCCCCGCAGCCGCCAGCTCCAGTTGCAAGCTGCGCAGATCCTGTTGGCGCAGCGCCAGGTAGCGCGCCAGGTTGTGGATGGCCGCAGGAGGGCTCGTAAGGCAGCCCCAAGCGGCCAAGTATTTCTGGGATCCCTCTACAACCTGCTGCCGCAGCTCCAGGAGCCGCTCCAGCAAACTCCTAAGATTGCAGGAGGGGGAAGAGGAGGAAACCATGTCGAAAGTCTTCCCAAGACAAACCCGGCCCAATTCTATGCCTGAGCTTACTTGGGGTCGATCATAGGCAGGTTAGGTTGAGAAAGGAAGGCGATAGCCTTTCATTGCCCAGTGTTCCGGTCTAGAGTCGTTAACAGCCTTCGGCTGTCCTGCCTACTACTTCCTTGGGTTGCGTGAAACTTCATTCTCTCCCTCCTGCCCGTTCCCGCGAGCGGCCTGACCACAGGCTCTCCCTCGTTTGCGCGGTGGGCCTGATGGATCGCTATGTCCTCTCGGAGATGCTGCTGCCGTTTCTCTTTGGGGTGGGAGCTTTCACAACCTTGGTGATGGCGGTGGGATCCCTGTTTGAGCTGGTGCGCCTGGTGGTGGAAGCGGGTCTGTCGCTTTCGGCGGCGTTACAGGTGTTTGTGTTGCGGGCGCCGGGGATCATCGTTTTGACGTTCCCGATGTCCATGTTGCTGGCGACGTTGCTGGCCTACGGGCGCTTGTCTGCCGACAACGAGATCACGGCCTTGCGCGGATGCGGGGTGAGCCTTTACCGCCTCATGGTGCCTGCCCTCATCCTCAGCTTGCTGGTGACGACGTTAACGTTTCTGTTCAATGAGCTGGTGGTGCCGGTGAGCAATCGCCAGGCAGCCACGACTTTGAACCGAGCTTTAAATCGGGATCCCGACTTCCGGCGGGAGAATATCCTCTACCAAGAATTTGGCGAGATCCTCATGCCTGAGCCGGACGGCACCTTTTCCCGGCGACAAGGGCTAACCCGTCAGTTCTACGCCCGCAGCTTCGATGGGAAGCAAATGCGCGGCATTATCGTCCTGGATTTTTCCAACGAGGCGCTCAACCAAATTCTGCTGGCCCAGCGGGGGCGCTGGGATCCCCAAGAGAATCTTTGGGTGTTTGAGGATGGCACCAACTACATCGTTTCTCCGGATGGCACCTACAGCAACATTGCCACCTTCAGCCGGCAGGAGTTGCGTCTGCCTCGCGCGCCGCTGGAGCTGGCTCAGGAGATTCGCAGCCCTGAGGAAATGAACATTCGGGAGCTGAAGCATTACATCGAGGTGATCGCCAGTTCTGGAGATCTGCAACGGGTGCGCCGTCTGCAGGTCAGCCTCAACCAAAAGTATGCCATTCCTTTCGCGTGTCTGGCGTTTACCCTGATTGGGGTGCCTTTGGGGCTGCGCCCGCAGCGCACCGGTTCCTCTTTGGGGTTGGGCATCAGTGTGCTGATTATCTTTGCCTTCTATGTGCTGCTGTTCATCACCCAGGCGCTGGGACAAATTGGGACGCTGGGGCCGGCAACGGCGGCTTGGTTGCCCAACTTGATCTGTGCCGCCGTAGGGCTGGGGTTGCTTTACCGAGCCAATCAGTAGCTGCTGGGCACCGTTTCTCCAGATGTAGGATAAAACTGCCCAATGGATTCTCGTATTCTGGAGAGCTCCCCCATGGAAGTTCAAGCTTGGATGAATTGGATGTTTGGCGGATTAGCCCTGCTGATCTTGGGGGGAGCATGACTCTAGTCAATAATAAGCTCAACTATACTGAAAATAATGTATAATATGTTCAGTACGGATTACTA
>NZ_JANSIA010000010.1:0-43605 GCF_047461835.1 Synechococcus sp. R60.1
TTCTATCGTAACTTCCGCATTCCTCCCGACACTGACCCTACGGGTACAGTGCGGGGCTCCTGCGATTTCTAGCTGAATGTCCGCTCCAATTCAGCCGGGCTCCGGCAGCTTTTGGGACATTTGGCGGTGATGGCGGTGAGTGGCAGCCTGTGGGTGACCCAGAAAGGTGTCAATGGCTGGATTGCCCTGCCGGCGCTGGTGGTTTACGGGGCCAGTTTGGCGACGATGTTTGCTGCTTTGCACGAATGTGTACACCGCACCGCTTTTGCCAGCCCAAAACTGAATGACCGGGTAGCCTGGGTGGCGGGCTTGCTCTCACTTTACAACAGCACTTTTTATCGCCGATACCACAAATGGCACCACCGCTATACCCAGATTCCGGGCAAGGATCCGGAGCTGGAGGATCCCAAACCCCAGAGCTGGCCGGAGTATTTGCTCGAGCTGAGCGGCTTGACTTGGTGGATCGGCAAGGTGAAGACCTACATCCGCATAGCCAGCGGCCAGTTGCAAGGCTATCCCTACATTCCTGAATCGGCCCGCCAAGAGGTCATTCGTTCGGTGCGGTTGCAGCTAGGGGTCTACGGCCTTGGGAGCTTGCTCTCCCTTCTGCTGGGGGATCCCTGGATAGTGTGGCTGTGGCTGTTGCCTTTGGCGGTAGGGCAGCCGATCTTGCGCTTCATTTTGCTGGCAGAGCACACAGGCTGTAGCCAAACCGAGGATCCCTTCTCCAATACCCGTACCACCCTTACCCTTTGGCCAATCCGCTTTTTGATGTGGAATATGCCTTACCATGCTGAGCATCACCTTTACCCCTCCATTCCATTTCATGCTTTGGCCGATGCCCATCAATACCTCAAGCCCCATCTGGCTCATCTAGGGCAGGGGTATGTGCGGGTTCATCGTCAGGTGATTGAACAATTTCAGGCATGACTCACTACACCTGGAGCCTGAACGATTTTCAGCTACAGTGCGGGATCCAACTGCCCCAAATCACGCTCGCCTACGCCACCTACGGGACTCTTTCCCCCCGAAAAGACAACCTGATCCTCTACCCCACCTCCTATGGGGCTCAGCATCCCGACCTGGAGTGGCTGATTCGTCCCGACGGCATCCTCAACCCGCAGCGGTGGTTTATCCTCATTCCCAATATGCTGGGCAATGGCCTTTCCACTTCCCCCAGCAACGATCCAGCCTGTGGCTTGCGGGAAGATGGCTTCTGGTTTAGCCACTGGGACAATGTGCGCCTGCAGGAGAGCCTGATTCGCCAACACTTTGGGATCGAACGCATCCGCCTGATCTACGGCTGGTCGATGGGGGCTCAGCAAGCCTATCACTGGGGATCCCTGTTTCCTGAGCGGGTGGAACGGATCGTAGCCCTCTGTGGCACCGCCAAGACCACAGTTCACAATCGGGTTTTTCTGGAGAGTTTGCGCTCAGCCCTAACTGCCGATCCCGCCTGGAACGGTCGTCGATTTACGGGTGTCCCAGAGCGGGGTCTGCGAGCTTTTGCCCACATCTACGCCAGTTGGGCTGTTTCCCAACCTTTTTTCAACCAAAAATGCTATGAATCCTTGGGGTATGCCTCTCTCGAAGATTATCTAGAGCGAGGCTGGGAGGCCAATTACCGCCGCCGGGATCCGCAGAATTTGCTATCGATGATCGAAACTTGGATCCGCTGCGATATCAGCGACAACCCCATTCACCGGGGAGATTATCGGGCTGCTTTGAGGGCAATTCAGGCCCAAACATTGGTGATGCCCGCCCAGACGGATTTGTATTTCACCCCAGAAGATTGTCGGGCTGAGGCAGAATGGATCCCGAACGCGGTTTACAAGATCATCCCCTCCATTTGGGGGCACCGGGCCGGTAATCCTCATCAAAACCCCGAGGATGAAGCTTTTATTCGCACAGCCGTGCAGGAGTTCCTGGAGAGCTGAGGGCACCTACACAGATCCTACACAGATTGCAGGCGCAGGTGTTGCACCAGAGCCTGTAGCCCCAACAGGTAGCTTTGCGCCCCAAAACCACTGATTTGCCCAATCGCTACGGCGGCGATGTAAGAGTGCTGGCGGAAGGGCTCGCGGCGATGGATGTTGCTTAGGTGGACTTCCACAGTGGGCAATCCTACGGCTGCAATGGCATCTCGGAGAGCAATGCTGGTGTGGGTATAGGCCCCAGGGTTGATCAGAATGCCGACATGCTGCTGGCGGGCACGGTGAATGGCATCGATGAGCACCCCCTCATGGTTGGACTGGAGAATCTCCAGCTTCGCCCCTAGCATTTCTGCCTGCCGATGCAGAGCCTGATCGATCTGCTCTAGGGATACTGAGCCGTAGATGCCCACCTCTCGCACCCCCAGCAGGTTGAGGTTGGGGCCATGCAGTACCAAGAGGCTGAGAGGCTCGCCGCCGGGGGCAATGGCAGTCGGATTAACGACGACGATGGGATCCATCTTCTACCGGAATGGGAGCAGGTTGAGGCTGGGGGTTCCCCAGCAGGGTGTCGATCACACGTTCCACCCATTCCCGGATCTTTTCCAGCACCTTTTCTACCCAATCCATCCGATCTGCCTCGCGAGGTTTTACGAAGGGAGTTTATTCGACGGACTTCTATGATAGCGCTTCTTTCCGAGGGGTGTAGAGCTGACTGGCTGGCCGGCCTTTTTCCCCAGCAGGGATCCCTTGTTTTGCCTACCCTTTTACAAGAATCTGAAGAAAATCCAAAACCCCTCAGCCAGACCAGTTCTTCAGCATCTGGCTAATGGTTCTGCAGATGATCCGCAGGGTCATGGAGCGCAGCAGGATCCCCATCTGAAGGTCTGTCCCCGGCAATTCAAATCGCTCCGCCTGGCCCGCCACCGTCAAAGTTAGGGTGGATCCCCGCTGCAGGAAGAGGGCGCCGCCGGGGTTGAGATCCCGTTTCAGGGTTTGCAGCTCTTGATCGGAGGGATCCCGCAGCACCACCAGATCGCTGCCTTCGTAGGCCAAGCCCTCCCGCTCCAGGGTCTCTTCGTCGGCTTCCGCCAAAAGCAGATCCAGTTGGGGATGGCGCAGCAGGGTTTTCACCTGGCGAAAGAGGCTGCCCTGCAGGGGTCTAGAGCTGTGGTTTAGCAGCACGCCCTCCCGACAGACGGATCCCACACATGCGTTGGGGCGGTGGGACAAAATATGCTCCACCAAGGTGTGCGCCTCCGCCAAGGTGAGGCGGTTAAAGGTCAAAATCGGGATGCGGGCCGTCTTGGGAAACAGATGGTCGAGGATTGCCCCCGGCACATCCACTCCCGCGCCAATGGCAGGTTTTTGGTGCATGAGCACACCTGGCGCAGCGTTGATCTCGATGATCCCCAGGGATCCCTCCTTCCAGGAGCGCTCCAGGCTGGGGGCAATGACATCGATGCCCAAGCACACCAGCGAGAACTGCTGGGCAATGGTTTGGGCCAAAACCACGTTGTCGGGATGGACGGTGGCCGTGACATCGCGGCTCACTCCTCCCGCCGAGAGATTGGATACCTTGCGCAGATAGACCGTCCGCCCCGGTTCCAGCACACTGTCCACTGTCAAGCCTTGCTCTGCCAGAAAGCGCTCCATTGCCTCATCCCATTGGATCGGCCCCAGGGGAGAAGTGGGGGTATCCCAACGGACGGGATCCCGGTTGGCCTGCTCGATGAGCTGCCCGATGGTGCTTCGGCCATCTCCCGTCACTGAGGCGGGGCGTCGTTCCGTGGCCGCCACAAAGCGGCCTCCCACACACAACAGGCGAAAATCGGTGCCCTGCAGATGCTTTTCCAGGATCAGCCGGATGGGCTCCTCAGGGGGAAGGGCTGCCACGGCTACCTCGTAGGCAAAGGCCAGTTCTTCCGGGGTTTGAATGCCTGCTGTTACCCCTATCCCCTTGTGGCCGGCCACCGGCTTGAGCACCACCGGATAGCCGATTTCTTGCGCTTGCTGCAAAGCTTCTGCCAAAGAGGCGACCACCTCTCCCTGGGGCACGGGGAACCCTTGCGCCGCCAGAAAGGCTTTGCAATCGTCTTTGCGGGTGGTGAAGTCAGAGTCGAGATGGCTGTCGCAGTGAAAGGTGGTGGCCACCCCTCGCACCTGGTTGCGACCATAGCCATACTGCATCACCCCTTCATCCCATAGGTAGTAGGTAGGGATCCCGCGTTCGTGAGCAGCCCGCAAGAGGGCATAGACCGTCGGCCCGCCGTACACCGAGTCGCGAAACAATTGCTGCAGGCGGCGCATCTCCCCTTCAACGTCGAAGGGCTCCCCTTGGGCGATGGCTTCCAGCCAATCCCAAGCAAAATAAACCGCGGCACGAGTGGTACGGCCATGCAAGGTCTGCACCGCGATGCGCACATACTCTGGAAACAGGTGACAGCTCCACTTCTGCAAGTGGAGATCCATCTGCAACCGGTTCACCTCCGTCACCAGCCGGGCAAACAAGTGGGCGTAGGAAGGATAAGATCCCTCCTGCAACTGGGGGAAATGGAAGCAGACCTTGGACAGGTAGACATCAATGGGCAGCGGCTGTGGGCACTGGGTAAGGGCAAAGTCGAAGGTGAAAGCGGCTGTATTGAGATAGGGGTTAGGGCCGAGATAATGCTTCAGGTTGAAAATGTCGAAAACATCCGACTCGCGCGCGTTGATGCGGGGCACGCCCGCCGCCTCCTGCAAAACCATAGCCGGCCTCAAGAGAAGGGAAACAACGACCTCAGCGCGGGGAAAACCCAGCTCTCCCGGCTGGGGCCGCTTCCATTATTCCCGATCCGGCCCCCATCCCCGGCGGCTTGCCCTCGCAGCACAAGGGATCCCAGCTAGCCTTTTGCTGGTCAATTAACAGTTGCCTGACAGGCAACTTGGTAACTTGGAAAACCCTTCCCACCCTCTGATCGGGTTGGGGTTATTTCGAGTTGCAGTGCAACTGTTTGCCAATTCTGGGATCCCCTCTCCTCATAATGGGCAAGGGGCTGGGAGTGCTTGCCTGTAGCAGTGCTAGAGGAATGCCTCAGACTTAGACTTGTTCGGAATCACCTAACGATGGGCTTGCCAAGTTGGACTAGCGAAGGGCGCTCAGAAGCACAACATCCATAACCAGCAGCGCCCCAGCAAAGGCCAGCAGGCTGCGCACGATCTGGCGCTCTTGCTTAGAACGATGGGATCCACCCACACGAAGCCATTTCAGAGATTGGGGAAGGCGGTACAGCATAGGAGTTTCGGCGGAACCCTAGGGTGATCATGCCCTATTTTGTGGGGTTTGGATTCCCCACGCTGGGGGGGAGAAACGGCTAGCCCTGAGGGGCAATTCCCTCTAGAGTGAGGGTTAGTCCATTGCCCCTGTCTATGACCACTCCCTTGACCCAAGCCGAAACCGTTTTGCAAAGGTGCTGGGATCATTGGCAATCTCTGGCCAGCCGTCGGGATTTACAACCGGAGTTCAGGGCTCTATCCACTTTGCGCAAGCGCCTCACCGCGCGGCTGTTTTCCATTGCGGTGTTTGGGCTGGTCAACCGTGGCAAGTCGGCCGTCCTGAACGCCCTAACCGGCGAGGAGCGATTGAAGGTGGGCCCCCTCAATGGGGTCACTCAGCAGCCCCAATCCCTGCTGTGGCAGCCGGAGCCAGGGATCCCTTGGCGGGTGAGGCTGGTGGATACTCCGGGTTTGAACGAAGTGGAAGGAGAAGCCCGCGAACAGTTGGCCTGGGATGTGGCCCGCTCGGCGGATTTGATCGTGTTTGTCATCGCCACCGACCTGACCCAGTTGGAATACCAAGCTCTCTCGGAGCTGCGCACCCTGCACAAACCCATCCTGCTGGTGTTGAACAAGTGCGATCTCTACTCCGAAGCGGAGTTGCAGGCCATTTGTGCCCAAATCAGCCGCCACCTGGGCTGGGTATCGCCACAGGAGATTTTGACCGTGGCCGCCTGCCCAAAACCCCTGAAAGTCCGCACCCACTGGCCGGATGGCCGCATCACCCTGGAATGGGAACGGCCTGCACCCCAAATTGAAGCCTTGCGGGGGCGAATTCTGCAGATTTTGCAAACCGAGGCGGGATCCCTCCTGGCTTTGAATGTGTTGAAGCGGCTGGACCGGGTTCAGGCCCAGATTCTGGAAAAACAGTGGCAGCACCATGCCCCCTTTGTGGAGCAATGGGGCAGGATTTTCGCCCTTGGCAAGGGGATGGGGGTGGGCTTAGCTCCGCTGGGGTTGGATTTGCTGTTGGCCCCGCTGCTGGATGGTCTTTGGCTGCTGGGCTTGGAGATCCGGCTGCACCTGCCCCGGAGGGTCTTGTGGAAGGGGCTGTGGCGACCGCTGCTGCTCAATGGGGCTCTGCTGCTGCTGGCGGAAGGGGTGAGTTCCTGGCTGTGGGGAGGCTGGGGCAACGGCCTCTTGCCGGGTCTGGTAGCGGGGATCAGCTTGTACCGCCTGGGATCCCTGGCGCCACAGGTGCTCAGCCGGTTTGCAGCCCGAGCGTTCGGCCTGGAAGCGGGCCTTCGTGCCTTGATCGGACGGGAAAGGTTGGCTATGACAGACTGCACAGCCTCTCTGCCAAGCTCCCTGGCCTAGTTCTCAACCATTTCGGCAGCGTGGTAGGAGCTGCGCACCAATGGCCCTGAGCGCACCTGGCGAAACCCCATCTGGCGGGCTATCTGGCCCAGCTCGGCAAACTCTTCCGGAGTCCAGTAGCGTTCCACAGGGCGATGGGCCAAGGAAGGTTGTAGGTATTGCCCCAGAGTCAGACGATCGCATCCCACCGCCAGCAGATCCCGGAAAGTTTCCAGCACTTCTGCGCGGGTCTCCCCATGCCCCAGCATCAGCCCAGACTTGGTGGGTAATCCAGGATTCAGCTCCTTGACCGTTCGCAAAACCCGCAAGGACAAGTCGTAGCCGGAGCTGCGCCGTACTGCCTGGGAGAGGCGTCGCACCGTTTCGATGTTGTGGTTGTAGCAAACAGGCTGGGCAGCCACCACACGGGTAATGCACTCGCGATCCCCGCGAAAGTCGGGGGTGAGCACCTCGATCTGGGTGCCGGGGCAGCGCCGCCGAATTGCCTCGATGACCTCCACAAAGCGACCGGATCCCTGGTCGGGCAGATCGTCGCGGGCCACCGAGGTGAGTACCACATAGCTGAGCCCCAGCAGCTCAACCGCCTCGGCCACTTTCTCCGGCTCTGTGGGATCCAACGGTGCGGGCCGTCCACTGGCCACCTGGCAAAAAGAGCAGGCGCGGGTACAGATCCCTCCCATCAGCAGAAATGTAGCGGTTTTTTGGCTGTAGCACTCGGCTCGATTTGGACAGCGCCCCTCCTCACAAATGGTGTGCAGGCCCCGCTGCTTGATCACCTGCTGCACCGCTGAAGTCTCGCTGGCTTTGCCGATGGAACGCTTGACCCAACTGGGAAGAGGGCTAACCGACATAGGGAGAACCGTTGCGTTAACTGGGTATCGGCAACAAGACTGCGCCCCTCTACAGCCGAAGGATGCAGCGCCTGCTCTGCCATTCTGACATGATGAAGCTCTGGGTTCCGAAAAGGGGAGGCCGAAGTCTTTGGGTCGACGGACTTCTCGGCTCGCACCAGCGGGACAAAGTCCTCCCAAAGCTCAGCCCTGTTCAGGGTTGCATGGGTCTTTCGGGGAGATTAAGCCACCTGGGGTGTGGTCAGCATCTGGTTGACGATGCGCTGCACAATCTGAAAGCCGGTCACCGCCTGCCAACCCAAGATCGCCAGGATCACCACGTTTAATAGGACATGCACATTACGCGCCCAGACCTTTTGCCCGTCTTTCATCAGCGGTGCTAGAGCCGCAGAGCTGGCCACCAAGGCCACAATGCCCAACCCAGCCAGCAGGTGAGGCCCAACAAACAGCTTGCCATTGTTCAGGTAGGTAACCCCCATGCCGCCCAGCGCCCCGAACACCATCAACACCAAGAACAGGGATCCGGCGAGGAAATGCCGCTGACCAAACTTCCCTTTGATCAGCTCCTTGCGTTCTTCTGCTGAGGCAGTGCGCACCCGTCGCGCTTGCAGACCCAGGTAAAGGGCATACAAGGCCAGCGCAAATGCCAAAATCATCAGCACAGGATGAAAGAAAGGCAAGGCCAGTTCTAGCCAGCGAGGAAGTTGAATGCTCATAGAGATCGCAGGATGGAAGAGGAAGACGCCCCCAAATTAACATGAGTTAACCTGATGCGCGGCAGTCTCCAGTCTCAGCGCAGCGGACTGGCACCCTATGGCAGGGTAACCCCCTGCGTCACTTTGTGGCTACGCAACGCTGCCGCGGCCCAGCTTTATCCCAGTCGCCAGCAAGAAAAACTCTTGCACCACTGGGGGCGGATGTGCTGAGCCCTCTACAGCGCGGCGGTGGCAGATCGCAAAACCAGCTACCAAAAGCTGGGCAGGTCTGTCAGCTACTTCGACACCGCTGACGGGAATAAGCAACTGAGCTCGCTGAAGCGTCAGAAGCGGCTAGCCGCGGTTCAGGCTATCGCGAAAGTCCGCCGGCCAGTTGAAGGCTCGCTTCTGCAGAAAGCTGCCAGCTCCCAAAGGTTCTAAAGGCCGGCAAACCCATCCAGCTGGCTCGGAGGAGAGATGGGCGTGTCAGGACAGGGATCCCACCGGCGCGAGATATTTTCCGTCTATGAGAAAGATGCCATTGGCAAACTGCACACTGTAGGTGCCCAACAGCCGCCGCTGCAGGATCACCCCTTGTTCGTGCAAGCGGATCAAATGGGCCGGGCGCAACATCGGCATTGGGTCAGCCGTTTTTAGGTAAGGAGGCATCTCCACCACTTGAACCGTTGCCCCCACTGGCAGTAAACCCTGGGCTTCAGACATAACGGGAGTCCATGTGGCAAGTGTCTCTAGCTTAGCTGAACGTAGGACGATGTATGCCCAAAACCGAACCCGAGCAGGATGACAGCATTAGGGCAGATCCCAGAGGAGCCGAACAGATTGGATCCCCGAAGAATTGTTGTAAGATTTTTATCAAGCACGAGGATTCAACGAGATAAAAAGGTAACATCTTGCAAGGTGAGTTGGTTTTTCCCACAAAGAAAAAGCAGTCGGCCTTTCGGGGTGCTGCCAACTGATCGCCAATTTGCTACCATACCATGAACTCTTGGTACCCATTTTTTGTGTCCTTGGATACGGAAACCTCATTTGCCGAGGCAATTTAGGGGTTCTCTTGTCCTGGAGCTGTGGGCGCAGCGCTTAGCAAGCTCGCCTTCGGCCTACGCACCAGCCAGATCTTTGCCGAAATTCTGTAGAAGTGTTAAGAATAGTTACATTGGTTTGCTATCTTCTCAGTTTTCATACTCGTCCTTACTTCAGCGCTGCGAAACGACCATGCTAGATCCCATTCCCCCCCCAGCCCTTGAGGAATATCTATTGGAAACGGGCATTATCGACCGTTCTCAACTGAGCCTGGCCAAGAAGCTGCAGCATCGCCAGCAAGGGCCGTTGCTGATGATCCTTTTGGAGTTGAGTTTCATCGATCTGGAGCAGCTCAGCCGCCTTTTGGATTTGGGCCGCGCCTACCCTTTTGATCATGCTGCAAACGCTGGATAGTCTTCAGCCCAACTGGCAACAGGCTCTGGCTCGGTGGTTCGCTGCTGAGCAGGGATCCCTGCTGCTGAAAAGCTGTGGGGGCCAGGATCTGGCGAAGCTGCGCAGTGTTTTGCAACAGATCTGTTCTCCTGTCCAGTCTGTTACGTTGCTAACAGAAGACTTGGAGGTGGTGGCCGGCCCATTGACGCTGCAAAGCTGGGATCCTCAAGCGACGGGCCATTTTGCCCACCTTTATCTGGAGCGTTCCGCCTCTAGCTCACACATGAGTCGTTTGGCGGCTATTGTTGCTCGGTTGCGCGCTCCCGACGGGTGTCCTTGGGATCGGGCCCAAACTCCGGAGTCTCTTACCCCCTACATTCTTGAAGAAGCGTATGAGACGGTAGCTGCCATTCGAGCCGGGGATCCGGCAGCAATTGCCGAAGAGCTGGGGGATTTGTTGTTGCAGGTGGTGTTGCAGTCTCAGATCTTTGCCGAGCAGAACCACTTTGATCTGGAAGCTGTGGCTGCGGGAATTGCCGATAAGCTCATCCGCCGTCACCCCCATGTGTTTGGGGATGCTGTGATGGCAGATCTTCCGGAGTTGCACCGCTCTTGGGAACAGATCAAGCAAGGGGAGCGACCGGATCAAAGCCTTGGCCAAAAACTGCTGCACTATGCCCAAAGTTTGCCTCCCCTAATGGCTGCCCTGAAAATTTCCTGCAAAGTGGTGGGGGCAGGGTTTGAGTGGCCAACGGTGGAGGGGATCTGGGCCAAGATCCGCGAGGAAGAAGCCGAGCTGCGTCGAGAATTGGAGAGGGATCCCCCCGATCCAACTCGGCAGGAAGCCGAACTGGGGGATCTGCTTTTTGCCCTGGTCAACTTGGGCCGTTGGTATGGTTTGGATGCTGCCCAAGCTCTAACCCAAACCAACCTGCGCTTTGCTCGCCGTTTTTTGCGCATGGAAGAGCTGGCTCAGGAACCAGCGGGATCCCTGCCCGGCGATGGCATAAGCTCCCTTCTGAAAGGACGCAGTTTCCAGGAGCTGGAAGTCCTCTGGCAACAGGCCAAGCAAGAGTATCCCTAGTTTCGTTTCTGGATGTGGGGTTGAGCCGGTGCCAGCTCTGAGGGGGTATCCGCCCACACAGTCTTGGGGCAAGTTCTCTTTGTAGGGTAGGAGCTGTTCTGAGCACCTGTCTCTATGTCGGCTATGTCTCCAGTTTCTTTCCTTGAGCAGGCTGGGGCTTGGATTGAATGCCTGCCCACATGCCAGAATGCAGCAAACCCCCCTCGCTATGCTCCTGTACGGGCCGGGGAGTATATTCGCTCTAAGCTGAAGGTTTCGATGATTGGGGAGGCAGGGCAGAGCTCTCGGAGATCTCAAACTCAGATAAAGTTTCAAAGCTCCCCGGCAGAGGATACAGCTACCTCCTGGCTTTGATTCGAGAGCAGTTTGGGTTACCTGATCTCAAGGCTCGGCTGCCTGTGGTGAAACCTCTTGCCCGTCATTTGGCCTGTGCAAATTCAGATCCGCCATCTCATCGAATATCGCTACAGTCGTCCAGTCCAACTGGAGCCCCACACGGTGCGATTGCGACCGCGCTGCGACGGGATCCAAACTCTCCTGGCTTTTGAGTTGCAGGTGGATCCGCAGCCGGTGGGCCAATCGGCGCTGGTGGACCTGGAGGGCAACGCGGCGGTTCGGCTCTGGTTTGGGGATCCCACCGAGCACTTGCGCATCCAAACTCAGGCCACGGTGCTCACCCTGCGGCAGAATCCCTTCGACTACCTGCTCTGCGATTGGGCCACCCATCTCCCCATCGACTATCCCAGCACGCTGGCAGCCCAATTACAGCCTTATCTGACGGCTCAGGCAGATCCCGGCATCCAGGCCTTGGCCTGGGAGCTATGGGATCACGTGCAGGGGGAAACGACAGCTTTTCTGCCGGCGCTGAACCAGCGCATCTATTCAGAATGCCGCCACATCTTGCGGGAAAAGGGGGATCCCTGGCCTGCCGGCTTGACCTGGCATCGCAAAACCGGAGCCTGCCGCGATTTGGCCCTGGTGTTCATGGAGGTCTGCCGTACGGTAGGCTTGGCCGCGCGCTTTGTCAGTGGCTACCAGGTCAGCCCCTCGCAGCCTTCGGGGGAGAGCAGGGGTGGAGAACCCCCAGAGCCTGGGCGCCGTCATTTGCACGCTTGGGCGGAGGTGTACTTGCCGGGGGCCGGTTGGCGGGGCTTTGATCCCACCCAAGGGTTGGCCGTGGCCGACGGTCATGTGGCTTTGGCGGCCAGCGCTTACCCCAGAGATGCCGCTCCCATTTACGGCCATTGGCTGGGCAAGGGCGTTCACAGCAGTATGAGCTACACCATCCACATCCAGGCGGGATCTTCTGCGCAAAGCCAAGCCCAGCTTGCTGCAGACAGCCTGAGCACTCCACCAAAAGTTTGGGGCTGAAGCCGTAGAGCTTCAACTTGGCCGGATCCCAAAGCGAAAATTTGAGATAGCATAGCCTAGCCAAGATCTAGAGAATCTGCCGAGGGATCCCGTTGACCCAGTCTATTGATGTCCCCACCAGCGTTGATACGTTTTTGCAGGAGTTGGCCGCCATTCAGCAAGTTGGGCCGAAGCGAGTGGCCATCCTGGGCAGTCGTCATGTGCCCATTACCCACCAGTATTTGATCGAGACCCTCAGTTATGCCCTGGCCCTTACCGGCAATCAGATCCTCACCTCTGGGGCTATTGGCACCAACTTGGCCGTCATTCGGGGGGCGATGCGGGCGGACATGAAGTCCTTGACGGTGATCTTGCCCCAGAGTTTGGAGCGACAGCCGGCAGAGTCGCGGGCCAGCCTGGAGCAGGTGCTGCATCTGGTGGAGCATCCCGAAAACGACCATCTTCCCCTGGCGGAGGCCAGCCGCCTGTGCAACCTGGAGATCATCGGCAAGTGCCAGCAGTTGATCTGCTTTGTTTTCCACGACAGCGTCACGCTGCTGGATGCCTGCAAGCACGCCGAGGAGCAACACAAGTTGGTGACTCTCTTCTATTTCGACTGATTCGACCTTCTACTTTGGCCCAGCCTGTGGCAGGGGGAAGTGTTCTTGTAGCCAGGCTTCAGCTTCTGCCGGGGTGGTGAGTTCGCCGTTCAGGGTGAGGCAACGCAGTTGCTCCAAAATGGCTTGGAAGGGGCGACCTGGCTTGTAACCCAGACGACGCAGATCGTGGCCGTTGAGGAGCGGCTTCACCCAGTACCACTCCTGCAAGTAGCGCCAGATCAACCGCCGGGCCGGCTTGGGGGCGATCCCAGCCAACAAAATCACCGCCGGGATCCGCAGCCCCTGCAGCAGTTGCACCACCTGGGCCGGAGAGAGGGTGCCGGGATCCAATTGGGCCAACAGGGTTTGGTAATAGGAGGAATGACTGAGGCGTTCGATGCCTGCTTGGGTGAGGTGGAGTTGGCTGGCCACCTGGGGGGCTTGGGGTAGGGTGAGGAGGAGAGCCTCTAGGCGCAGTTGCCAGATCTCCTGGGATCCCAGCTCAGGATAGCGGCGGCGAAAGTGATAAGCCCAGCGGCCCACCCGTTGCAACCGCCGGCACAGGGAGGGATCCCACTCCAGGTCGGGGTGAATACAGCGCAAAGCTCCCCATTCTGCCAGCCGCTCAAAGGCTTGGGGCCAATCGCGGGCTCCGAGAATATAGGCCAGCTCCTGCTTGAGGCGATCCCCGCCGACGGCATCGTGCAGACCACTGGCCACGGCAGCGCGGATCCATTTTTCTGTGGTCGAGTCCAGGGCGAAGCCCAAGCGCACCGCAAAGCGCACCGCCCGATAAATGCGGGTGGGATCCTCGATGAAGCTGTTGGGGTGTAATGCCCGGATGATCCCCTGTTGCAGATCCGCTTGTCCGCCGAAAAAATCCAGCACCTGTCCTCGCTGGGGGCCGTTGAGGCGCAAGGCCAAGGCGTTGATGGAAAAATCCCGCCGATAGAGGTCTTGCTGAATGGATCCCATGGCCACTTCGGGGGGAGAGGCCGGGTAGGGATAAAACTCCGTGCGGGCGCTGGCGATATCCACACAAAAGCCTCCTGGCCAGATCAAGGCCGCCGTTTGGAATTTGCCGTGGATCTCCAGCCGCGCTTCCGGGAAGTGCTGTTTGAGCGCTTGTCCCAAAATCAAGCCCCAGCCCGGGGGATCCGTCCCATCCAGGGCCGGAGAGTAGGGCCCATCCACCACCAAGTCCAGATCCAGCCGCTCCAGGTTGGGTGAGGGCTGCCGTCCCCACCGATGCAGCAGCAGATCCCGCACCGTTCCCCCCACCAGATACAACCTCAGGCCCTTTTCATCGGCGAGGCGGGCGGCCTGCTCCAGCAACTGTCGATGCCGTTCCGAAAGAGCGGCGAAGGTGAGATCCAAGGGGCAGGAAAGGGTGGGCAGAGCCAACTGCGGTGAGAGGGCCGGCAACTCGTGTAGGTGCCGCAACACATCGGTGCGAGTTACAATGCCCACCAACTGTCCATCCTGGAGAACCGGCAGGCGGCCAATATCCCACTGCACCATCAACCGCTGAATCTCCGCCAAGGGGGTGTCGGGGGAGAGGGTTTTCACGTCGGTGGTCATGTAGCCCTTGACGGGGGCATGGCCAAACCCGTGATGCAGGGCGATATCGATATCCCGCCGCGAGATCACCCCCACCAGGCGACCTTGAGCGTCCACCACCACCAGGCCGGAATGGCCGTAGCGCAGCAGCACCCGCTGGGCCTCGTCGATGGTGATCTCCGGTCGGATGGTGCGCACCGGAGCCGACATCAAATCTTTGGCCGTCACCGGGGGCGGGATCCGCTCTTGGACAGCCTGCCTGAGGGCCGCCATGACTTGGGCCGGGTCGGGCAAAGGCTGCTCTGGGCTGGCTTTTAACGTGGCTGCTGCAGCACAATCGTGTCCACCGCCGCCGTAGAGGGCCATCACCCTGCCCAACTGGGCAAACTCCTGCCGCGCCCGCCCGATCAGGCTGAGCCGCTCCCCCTGCCGCGCCACCAAGAGCAGCACATCCACTCCCGTCAGATCCATCAGCCGCATCACCAGGCCGGCCAAGCCGGGCACGAACTCCGGCAGCTCCAGCAGCCATTCTCCCAGGCGATACTCCCCCACCTGCTGCACCTGCATCTGGGCCAACCCCTGGCTGAGCAGCTCGCGCATCTCTGGGGTGAGGCCATCCCCCAAAAAGCGCCGCAACAAGACCAGGTTCACCCCCTGATCCAACAGCCAGCTCAGGGCAGCAGCATCGCGGGCGGTGGTCTCCGGGAAGGTCAGGGATCCCGTATCCATGTGGATGCCCAAAGCCAGTGCCAGCCGCTCAAAAGGGCTGAGAGGGATCCCAGCAGCCTGCAGCCGCTCCACCAGCAAGGTACAGGTGGCCCCCACGGCCTCGATATGGCTGTTGACCTGCTGCTGCGGCCAAAAGTTATCCAGTGGACTGGGGTGATGGTCGAAAATCTCAATCTGCGCGCCGGGGACGCTCAACCAAGCGGCAGCTTTTCCCAAGCGATCCGGATCGTGACAGTCCACCACAATCCACCGCTGCACCTGTCCCGGATCCACAGAGCGCAACTCAATGAGGGGAAATTCATCTCGGTACAGGGCCAAAAACTCCTGCACCCCCGGCAGGGATCCCCCGGTCAAGGCAATGCGGGCACCCGGATACAGGCGGGCCGCTCCCACCGCCGCCCCCAGGGTGTCGAAATCCGCCGATTGATGGCACAGGATCAGATCCATTGCGGCAAGGTTTGTCGTATTCCGCTCTTCCATCCTGGCCCAAGCCAGGATCCCTCTTGTTGGAATTGGACGAGGAGAAACGAACGGCTGCCCGACTTCGAGGGGCAAGTGGAAACCTTGAAGTTTCGGGATGAGTGTCGAGTTTTGATCAAAAAATGGGGTCTTTAACCCCGTCCTACCGCTGCGCAGAAGCAATCCAGTAGCGTGGGGAGTTATGTCCACAAGGAGCTTTTACAGCGTCGTCAGCTCCTTTTCTTTTTCTGCCAGCAGCTCATCGATCTTCTTAATGTAGCGGTCAGTTAGTTTCTGGATGGCATCCTGCAAGCTTTTGGACTCATCTTCAGACAGCTCGCCATTTTTCTCTCGCTTGCGCACCGAGTCAATGCCATCCCGCCGGATGTTGCGGATCGAGACTCGCCCCTCTTCGGCCAGCTTGGCCACCTGTTTGCTCAGCTCTTTGCGCCGCTCTTCTGTCAGGGGGGGAATGGTGAGCCGCACCACCTTGCCGTCGTTGCTGGGGGTTAGACCTAGGTCAGAGGCAACAATGGCCCGCTCAATGGCCGCCAGGGTCGAGGGATCAAAGGGCTGGATCAAGAGAGTGCTGGAGTCTGGCGTGGTGAGGCTGGCCAGGGCCTTCAGGGGAGTGGGCACGCCGTAGTACTCCACCTGAATCCGATCCAGCAGGCTGGAATTGGCCCGCCCGGTGCGTACCGTATTAAAGGAGCGCTGTGTGGCTTGCACAGCTTTGTTCATCAACTCCTCAATCTCAGCTAGCTCCACGGGGTTTTCCTCGCTTTCAAAATCAGTTTCCAGATATCAGGCTCTGGCAGCAAACCTGGCCCCTCTACGGTGAGCCTGACCTCAATTTTACTGCCTTGTCTTAGGATCCCGTTCCCCAAAGCTGCACCTGCAGCTGGCGAATTTCCGCAAAATGCCCCCCAGTGGGATAGTACGAGCTCAAAGCTTTTCTTAGACTGGTCTGGACTTTACTGCACAATACAGGCACGACGAAGTTTTATGCCCTCTCGTCAAGTTTGTTCTTCAACGGCCCTAGCCTGGCTGATCGGCAGCTTGAGTCTCTTGGGTTTTGGAGCGGCTGCGGCAGCCTTAGAGCTGCAGATTGTCTCCCCCAATGCTTATAAAGTGCCCTACCTGGGAATTGATGGTGTTTTCACTCTGGATACGTCCCTGGAACAATCGGCCAACGATCCGCGCAATCCGAAGCGGGTGAAGTTCGAGAAGATGGAGTTTTTCTCCTTTTATGCCGACCTGGAAGGGAAAAAGCCCCTGGCGGAAAATTGTCGCTACGCCTATCGGGGGGCTGCGCCGGATCCCTTCTACTACCCTGAGCGCTCCTTAAGTTCCATCTGGGATTTGTTTCAGTTGCAGCCTGGAGCAGACGCCAGTTGCGAGACCTTCACCTATGTGATTCTGCGGGCACCCCACGGGGATCCGGTGCACATGCACCTGCGCTACGGAGGCCGCAACAGCAGCTTCCAGGAACTTCTGAACATCAGCACTCTGCCGGAGGATCCTGCCAACTTCAACCCCTGGTGGAGCACCTACTGCGCGGAGGGGGTAACCGGCTGCGATTGATGGGCTGGGCGGCTCACAACTCCTGCCGGGCTTCCAGGGCACGGGCCAGGGTGACCTCGTCGGCGTATTCCAGCTCGGATCCCATGGGCAGGCCGAAGGCCAGGCGGGTCATGCGCAAGGTGGGGGCAACCGGCTTCAGGTAATCCTTGACCACGTGCATGGTCACCTCTCCCTCTACACTGGGGCTGAGGGCGAAGATCAGCTCCTGCGGTTTTTCCCGTGCCACCCGGGCCACCAGCTCGCGGATGTGCAGTTGGTCGGCCCCGATCCCGTTCATGGGGGAGATGAGGCCGCCCAAAACGTGGTAGAGCCCCTTGAACTCGCGGGTGCGCTCCATCGCAATCAAGTCTTTGACGTCGGCCACCACGCACCACAGCGAGGGATCCCGCTGCGGCGAACGGCAGATCTCACAGGGATCCTCCGCCGACCAGTTGAAGCAGATGGAACAGTGCCGAACCGTCTGCTTGGCTTCCAGCAGGGCTTTGGCCAGGGCCTCGATCTCGCCGGCAGGCCGGTTGATCAAGTGGAGAGCTAGGCGCTGAGCGGTTTTGGAGCCAATGCCGGGCAGCCGTTGCAGCTCTTCGATGAGGCGAGCCAAGGGGCGAGTGTACATACAGAGTTAAGCAAGCGGGGTTAAGCAAGTGGGGCTCAACCCAGTCCCAACCCCGGCAGACTGATGTTTCCGGTCAGCTCTTCCATGCGTTTGCGCATCGTCTCGGCAGATTGGGTGTAGGCGTTCACCATTGCTGTCAGGAGCAAGTCTTCTACCACATCCACCGACTCCTGGAGAATCTGGGGATCCAGAGAGACTTTGAGAGGTTCTTGGTTGCCGTTGACCGTCACTTTCACCAGCCCATTGCCGGCTTCGCCGACGATCTCCATCTCCTCTAGCTCTTTTTGCAGCCTTTGAGCGCCATCGCGCACCTCTTGGGCTTTCTTGAGCGCTTCTTGGATTTTGCCGAAGGGGCCAAAGCCTCGAGTCATGGGATCCTCTCTTGGGTTATCCAGATACTGCTGTTCTACTCTACCCGTTTCCCCATCGCCGGTGAAAGCACTCGAAAGTTCAGGCCAGAAGTGCTCCGCACCGCTAAGGCGACCGGCCTTCCTTAGGTTGCCCTTAACTCTGGCAGATTATCCTCTCAAGAGAAGCCAAAGATCGACTCAAAAGCCCATCTGCTCATCGGTGTTCGCCGTCTGGAGGTGCTATGGCTCAATTGTTGCAGGATCCCCGATCTCAAGTGGCCCAGCCCAGTTCAACTCGGGTGGAGCCTTCTCCCTGGCGTTGGCGGCGCTGGATCCCGGAGCGTTGGTATGTGCATTTGGGCCTGGTGCTGGCCTGCTTGGTTCTGGGATTTCCGGTGTTGTACGCCCTGCTCGTGAGCACCCAGAACAATGCCGAGGTGTTCCGCTATCAATTGACCTTTGGCTCCTCTTTTGCCTTCAACTGGCATCAGGTGATGGTGGCGCGGCACTTGGGCCACTACATGGTCAACAGCACCATCGTGGCGGTGGCGATCACCGTGGGCAAGACGGTTTTGTCGCTGCTAGCCGGGCTGGCCTTTGTGTACTTCCGCTTTCCCGGCAAAGGGCTGGCCTTTGGCTTTGTGCTGATCACGCTGATGATGCCCACAGAAATCTTGATCATTGCCCTGCTGCGGTTGGTCACCAACTTGGGCTGGGGATCCACCTACTACGCTTTAATCGTGCCCTTTCTGGCCAGCGCCACGGCCACGTTTTTGTTTCGCCAGCATTTTTCCAACATTCCCCGCGAGCTGGCGGAGGCGGCCCAACTGGACGGGGCCAACCCGCTGCAATTTCTCACCCAGGTGCTGATCCCCTTGAGCTGGAACGCCATCGGGGCGCAGGCGGTGATTCACTTCGTTTACGCTTGGAATATGTACCTGTGGCCCCGCTTGATCGTGCAAGGCCGAGAGCGACAAGTGGTGCAGGTGGGGCTGCAATCCCTGCTCAATCTGGATAGCTCGGCCTCCTATGGCCCCATGATGCTGGGAGCGATCATCGCCAGTATCCCGCCGCTGCTGGTGTTCATTGTCCTGCAAAAGCCCTTCATGAGCGGGTTAGCCCTCAATCGCGACAAGTAAGCCCTTAGGTTCCCTTTCATGCCCAGAGATCTACGCCGTTTTATTGCTCTGCTGGAATCCCGTGGTCAGCTCCGCCGCATTTCGGCAGAAGTGGATCCGGATCTGGAAATTGCCGAGATTGCCGATCGCCTCTTGGCCTGCGGGGGGCCGGCGCTGCTGTTTGAGCGGGTGAAGGGATCCTCAATGCCGCTGCTCATCAACACCCTGGGCACGGTGGAGCGCATTTGCTGGGCTTTGGGAATGGAGCAGCCTCAGGATCTGGAGGAACTGGGGAAAAAGCTGGCCCTGCTTTACCAGCCGCGGCCACCGCGGAGCTTTGCCCAGGCGGTGGAGTTGGGACAGGCGCTGCTTAGCGTCTTCAAAGCGAGACCCAGCCGGGATCTGATCCCTCCCTGTCAGCAGGTGGTGCTGCGGGGAGAGGAAGTGGATCTCACCCAGTTGCCCCTGTTGCGGGTCTATCCCGGCGATGCCGGACGGGTGCTGACCTTGGGCCTGATGGTCACCAAAGACCCGGAAAATGGGATCCCCAACGTGGGGGTGTACCGCCTGCAGTTGCAAAGCCGCACCACCATGACGGTGCAATGGCTGTCGGTGCGGGGGGCGACTCGGCATCTGCGCAAGGCGGCAGCCCTGGGCCAAAAGTTGGAGGTGGCAGTGGCGGTGGGGGTGGATCCGGTGGTGATTTTGGCGGCGGCCACACCTCTGCCGGTGGATCTGTCGGAGTGGCTGTTTGCCGGTCTCTACGCCGGAGAAGGGTTGCACCTGGCCCAGTGCAAAACGGTGGATCTGCAGGTGCCGGCCCATGCTGAGATCGTTTTGGAGGGCACCATCACCCCTGGGGAAGTGGCCCCCGACGGGCCTGCCGGGGATCACATCGGCTACTATGGCCCCCGCAACGAGCAGGCCCCTCTGATTCGCTTCCACTGCTTGACCCACCGCCGGGATCCCATCTATCTCACCACCTTCAGCGGCAAGCCCCCCAAAGAAAACGACATGATGGCGCTGGCCCTGAACCGCATCTACACCCCCATCCTCAGGCAGCAGGTGCCGGAGATTGTAGATTTCTTTTTGCCGATGGAGGCGCTGGGCTACAAAGCAGCCATCCTCTCCATCGACAAGGCCTACCCTGGCCAGGCGCGGCGGGCGGCTTTGGCTTTTTGGAGCGCCCTGCCCCAATTTAGCTACACCAAGTTTGTGATCGTGGTGGACAAGGATATCAATGTGCGGGATCCACGGCAGGTGCTCTGGTGTCTGTGTTCGCGGGTGGATCCGCAGCGGGATGTGTTTATTCTGGCGGACAACCCCTTTGACACCTTGGACTTTGCCACCGAAAAACGGGGTCTGGGGGGCAAGATGGGCATTGATGCCACCACCAAAATTCCCCCAGAAACCGATGCTCCCTGGCGGGATCCCCTCACTCCGGATCCAGAAGTAGCCCGCCTGGTGGATCGCCGCTGGGCGGAGTACGGCTTGGCGGATCTCAATTGGCAGCCGGCAGATCCCCGCCTGTTTGGATACGAGCTCTAAGCCCGCAGGGCCTCAATGGGATCCAGTTGCGCCGCTTTGCGGGCCGGGAAAATGCCGAAGACCAGCCCAATCCCAGTGGACAGGGAGAACGCCACTCCCACTGCCACCGCATCGACTTGGGTCGCCAAGGGGGTGAATACCTGCACCGCCACCAGCAGGCCGCTGCTGAGGAGGATCCCGAGCACCCCCCCGGTCACGGCAATGAAAATCGCTTCGGCGGCAAACTGCTGCAAAATCTGCCGGCTATCGGCCCCAATCGCCTTGCGCAGCCCGATTTCATGGGTGCGTTCCGCAACCGAGATAAGCATCACATTCATGATCCCCACCCCTCCCACCAGCAGGGAGAGGGCCGCCGTGCCCGTCAGCAGCACCCGCAGCAGGCTCAAAATCCTGGCCGACCCATCCAGGAGCACCTTTTGGTTGCGGATGATGAAGTCATCTTCTCCCACCAATTGGTGCCGCTGGCGCAGCAGGTTGCGGATTTGGAACTCGGCAGCAGGCAGATCGGCTTCAGAGCGGGCCGAGACGAAAATCGCCGTCAGCTCTGTGCCGTAGGGGGAACGCCGCCCGACCAACCGATTGGCCACCACGTCCACCGGCAGAAACACTCCGGCATCGCTGTTGCCAAACACCGTCGGCTTCGAGCGCAAAGTGCCGATTACCTCGAAGGGCAAGTTGTTCAGCAGGACGGTCTCCCCAATGGCAGCGGCAGGGTCCAGGCCGAACAACTGGCTGGCGGCATCGCTGCCCAGCACCACCACCGGGCGCTGTTCCTCGATATCCGAGGGCAAGAGAAAGCGGCCTGCCTCGATCTCCAGGTTCAAGACCGACAAATACTCCGGCCAAGTGCCGGTGGCCTCGTAGCGGCGATCCACTCCACCTCGCACCGCGCGCACATTGGTGCCCAGGCTGGGGACGGCTGCTGACACGGCAGGCACTTCCGCCGCAATAGCCCGTACATCCTCCAAGGTGAGGGGGCGGATGTTGCCGGCATCAGCTAGGCCCAAGTTGGCCGAAAAGACGATCAGCAAGTTGGTGCCCAGAGAGCGAAATTGATCCACTGCCATCTCTTGGGCAGCATAGCCAAATCCGGCAATGGCCACCACCGCCGCATTGCCGATGAGGATCCCGAGCATGCTCAGCCCGGTGCGCAGGCGATGTCGTCGCACCATTTGCCAGGCCATTTTGGCCGCCGTTGCCAGGCTCATGGCTGTTGCTCCGCTCTTTTAATCAAAGTCTCTAGGTTCACCCCAGGAGGCAGGGCAGTAAAGACCCGATCCCCTGCCTGCAGACCGGAGAGGATCTGGGTAACTCCACCCTGGGTAATGCCCGTTTCCACGCGGCGATAGACAGGTTGCCGGCTTTGGGGATCCAGCAGGAGCACGCCTTCCTGGCTTTCCTCCCGGAGGATAGCCACTGAGGGCACCGTCAGAGCCTGAGGCTGGGGATCCCCGATGAAATCCACCGAAACAGTCATGCCGGTGCGCAAAAAGTCGGCCCCAGGCTCCGGTTCAACGAAGACCCGAAAGACGGTTACCTCCCGCACCACCACGGTAGCAGGCGCAATCCGCTTCACCCGCCCCTGCACTACGCGGTCGGGGTAAGCCAGGGAGCGGATCTCCACCGGCTGACCCACCCGCACCTGGGCAATTTGGGCTTCTGGCACTTCTGCCCGCACCTCAATTCCCTGGGCCAGCGCCAAAATGGAGCTGGAAGAAGCTGCGGTGGCATCGGAAGCTGCTGTTGTAGGAGCTACAAAGGATCCCACCTCGGCAAAGCGCTGCACCACCACACCGGAAAAGGGGGCGCGGACTTCGGTGTCAGCCAACCGGGATTGCCGTTGGGCCAGCTCGGCTTGTGCCTGGGCAATTTGGGCTTGAATTTGCTGTAGGGTTTCCGGGCGGCTCCCCAGTTGCAATCGCTCCAACTCCTGTTGAGCAGCTCGCAAATCCGCTTGCGCTTGTTCCAGGCGGGCCGAGCGTTGATCCAGCTCGCTGCGGGCTACCACCCCCGCCTGCACCAGGGCCTGGATGCGCTCTAACTCCCTCTGAGCCAAGTCCACCTGCGACCGGGCAGCATCCACCCTGGCCTGGGCCGCCGCGATCACCTGGGGGCGCTCTCCGGCCTGTTGCTCCGCTAGACGGGCTTGCAGCTCTTGAATGCGGGCCTGGGCTTGCCGAATGCCGCTGGCGAGATCGCCGTAGTCCATCCGGGCCAATAACTGCCCTGCCACCACTTCATCTCCCTGATCCACCAACAGTTCCGCCAGGCGACCCGACTCGCGAGGGCTGACATTCACCTGGCGGAGCGGCTGCACCTGGCCGCTCACCCGCAGGCGTTGGGTCAGATCCACCACTTGAACCGGTACCGTCAATCTTTCCAGCCGTTCTGCCCTCTGCTGCTGCAGCTGACGCTGGATCAGGAGACCGCTGCCCCCTAGGCCGGCCAACAGCAAGCCCAAGAGCATCCAACCGAAGGGAAATCTCTTGGGGCGGGGTTTGCTCTGGGGCAGAGGCTGATCTGCAGGCCTGGGAGTAGACAGGGATCCCGTCTTGGGCTCATCGGTGTGCAGGATCACAAAAGTCTCCCGTTTGTAACAAAAGCTTTATCTTTGTCTAGCCTATTGGAAAAATGGGGGAAGCGTAAACACAGTCTCCCACCTCTTGAGCTCTATGTCGGCCAGCTCTGTACAAAAAACAGCGACGATTGTTACCATGGTTAACTGCCGGTAGCGCGGGAAAGCCATGAACGTTCGCATCAACGCTGAGGAGATCATCCGCTCCATTGAAGCTGCCCAGATGAAGTCGGATCTGCCGGAGATTCGGGTTGGCGATCAGGTACGGGTGGGAGTTCGCATCCAAGAGGGGGGCAAAGAGCGGGTGCAAGCCTTTGAGGGCACGGTCATTGCCATGCGCCACTCCGGCATTAACCGCACCATCACGGTGCGCAAGGTTTTCCAGGGAATCGGCGTGGAGCGGGTTTTCCTCATTCACTCCCCGCGCATCGAGTCGATTCAGGTGCTGCGGCGAGGTAAAGTGCGCCGGGCCAAGCTGTTCTATTTGCGGGATCGGGTGGGCAAAGCCACTCGTATCAAGGCTAAGGCAGAGAGCCCAGATAGTTGAGGAACAGCTCCTCTGAAAATTAGGTGTACCTGCTACACTGGGTAAGCGGGTGTAACCTTTGGCCAATGCGTCCTTAGTTCAGTTGGTAGAACGTCGGTCTCCAAAACCGGATGTCGGGGGTTCGAGTCCTCCAGGGCGCGCTAACCATCAGACCCCCTTCTGTGGCGATGGCTTAAGGTGGAAACACCCCATCTGAGGTGGTTTTGGCGGCCATGAAGTCTGTCTCCAATGTCCTCTCGGCTCTGTTGCTGGGGCTGCTGCTTTGGTTGGGGATCCCTGTCTGGCCTGGATCGGGTGTGGTGGCAACGGCAGCGAGCAACAGGGTAGATCACGAGATCGATCGACTGTTTGAGGAGGCCTTTGCGGCTACTCAGAGGGGAGATTTTGCCCAGGCGGAAGCCCTGTGGACTCAACTGTTGCAGATCCAGCCGGACAACCCGGCCCTGTGGAGCAACCGGGGCAACGCCCGTGTCAGCCAGCACCAACTGCAGGCAGCTCTGGAGGATTATGCTGAGGCCATTCGTTTGGCCCCTGAGGCGCCGGATCCCTATCTCAACCGAGGGGCTGCTTTGGAGGGGTTGGGGCGGTGGCAGGAGGCGATTGCAGACTACGAACGAGTGTTGCAGTTGGATCCCAACGATGCGGCAGCCTACAACAACCGCGGCAATGCGGAAGCAGGGCTGGGCCAATGGCAACAGGCTTTGGCCGACTACCGCCGCGCCACAGAATTGGCTCCCGACTACGCCTTCGCTCAGGCCAACTATGCTCTGAGCCTCTACCAGGTGGGTGAAACAGAAGCTGCCCTGCGCTTGATGCGGGCTCTGGTGCGCAAGTACCCGAAGTTTCCAGATATGCGGGCTGCTCTCAGCGCCATTCTTTGGGCGCAGGGTCGCCAGGGAGAGGCCGAAAGTCATTGGGTGGCTGTGCAAGGACTGGATCCCCGCTACGCCGACCTGGAATGGGTGAAAACCGTCCGCCGTTGGCCACCGGCAATGGTGGCAGCTCTGGAGCGTTTCCTTTCTCTCAAGTAGTGAGGCTTACGATTGCGGCGGAGGCACTCTGGGTCTTGACTCTGCGCATTGACGAAACAGTTGCTGGGGATCCCCGCAGCTAGAGCCTCAGGTTACATCCTGGCTGGGGGGATGGAGATTGCTAGATTGGGATCAAGCCGAGGGCGGATTCCGGCAGCAGGCTTAACCCAGAGCCAAGAGAGCGCAGAGGGATCCCAAAGGCTTTCAGCGAGCTGTGAAAAAAACTGTGTAAGGGATTGCTTCCTGCGACACCTTTTCGCCTTCTTCTTCGTCTGTTTCAGTCCTATCGCGGCGCGTGGTATCAACGTGAGTGCAATGGCTTGTTTCTCTCGCTCTTCTTCCTTCTTCCCTGATGGGAGAGGGAGGCTGCGAAATCACTGGAGCTGGGCAGGGCTGTTGCTCATGGTTCTGCAGCTTGGGCAACCCGCCGTGGCTCAGACGGAAACCCGAGTTTGGAGCGGAACCGGCCAAATTTTGAGCGGCCAGGGGCAGGGGGCGACGGTGCAATTGATCTTGGAAACGGGTGGCGGGCGTATCTGGAGCCAATCGGGGCCGGCTTTGGATGCACCCTTTTCCGGCGGCCATATTTCGGTAACCAGCGGTGATGGCACCTGGCAAATCCAATCGCAAGGGGATCAGTTGTTGGTTACCTTTTACCGCGGCGAGCAGATCATCCGCTGGCAACTGCGGCCCATGGGCGAGATCCCCAGCTCTTCCCCTTCTACGCCATCCAGCTCCCTGAGCAGTGACCCCGCTCAGCCTGTAGCGTTGCCTGTCCAAGAGCTGGTGATTCCAATACTGAAGAATTTGCCCGGCAACCCCTGAGGGATCCCTGCCCCGCCGGTTCTCGACCCATGAAACCTGGTGCGTTGGCCGCTGGGGCTATCAAACCTGTGGCCACTGGAAGGGGCTGGGATGATTTTGGGGGCGGTGGGCCTGGGGATCCTATCCCATCGGCAGTTAGCCCGCCTGTTGTTTAGCTGAGCAGCGGGACACAGGGCAGGGGCAGTTGAGCTGCTGCCGCCGCATCCAGCAACCACAGCAGCCGTCCTCTGGGGTTTACGCGCTGGCAGGGTAGGTGGGCCTCGGTGGTCAGCGCCTCTTTCACGATGGGGGCTTTGTTCGCTCCGGTTACCAGGAACACCACCTGGGCTGCTTGGTTCAGAACAGGATAGGTCAAGGTTAGACGCGGCTCCTGCCCTTTTTGCCCCACCGTCACCCAGCGGTGCTGCACCTGCAGAGCGGCGGTGTCGGGAAACAAGGAAGCTGTGTGGCCGTCTTCCCCCACTCCCAGCCATACCAGGTCGAGAGAAGGGCACTCTGCACCGAAAATCTGCCGTAGGGTGGCCTCGTATTCGGCAGCATCGCGAAGGGGATCCCCCGCTTGGGTGGGCATAGGGAAAACTTGAGCCGCCGGGATCCCGATCTGCTGCAGCAGGGTTTCCCGCACCATACGGTAGTTGCTTTCAGGGTGATCCGGGGGAACATAGCGCTCGTCTCCCCAGAACAGCCAGGTTTGTTGCCAAGGGATCCCTGGGGTTTGGGCCAGGGCAGCATACAGCTTCTTGGGGGTGCTTCCCCCGGCCAAGACCACCGTAAAGCGTCCCCGCTCGCGAATGGCAGCGGCTGACCGACCTTGCCAAATCTCGATGGCCCGTTGGATCAGGACGGATCCCTCTGGAAAGATCTCCAACTGGAATCCCTGCATACACCGAAGCCCTACTGCCGACCTATGGTGGGTCAGCCGACCTGCACCAACACTTTACCGAAGGGATCCCCTAAGCGGGGCAAACACTAGGAAGCCACCGCCAGCTCTTTGGCTTCTGCCCGAATTTGCTCGTAGAGGGCGCGCAGCTTCAGGCCCACGATGACCTGGATCAGGCCAGAGCCATTGCGGGATCCCGGGTATTCCGGGTGCTTGCGCAACAGTTCCGTCAGCTCGCCATAGTAGCGGGTGGACAGGTTGCTCAGGTGGTTCTCGATGTAGATGACCTCTTCCAGCTTGTCGAAGGTGCCGTCGATCTCCAGAATCGAAACCGGGTGCTCAAAGTAGGTGGAAGGGCCATAGTGGAGGCGGATCCCCGGGTAGGAACAGGTCAGCTTTTTGCCGCAGGGGATCCAATCAATGGTGGAGCCTTCGTCAAAGAGATAAACATGGTCGAAGTACTTCACCCCTTCCCGCTGGATCAGCCGCACCCGCAGTACTTTGTGCTCTGGATCCAGCTCCGGCAACAACTGGGTAGGCAAAACCTCAATGACGGCATCGGCGTACTGCTTCTGCACATCGACATAGGCTTCAAAGTCCGGGCGGCGAGCCTCGATTGAGCGCAACACATCTTCGTAGGTGTGGCCCCGCTCCGCCATGTCCCGCTTCACTTTCCAAGCAATCTTGATCTCTGGGGCCAGATCCAAGTACACCTTGAAGTCCAGCAGCTGGCGCACCCGCTCGTCATACATGGGATGCAGCCCCTCCAGGACGATGATGCGGTTGGGCTCCACCAGCTCCGGTGGGTCAATCAGCCCCGTCTCGTGGTTGTAGATGGGCTTCATCACACTTTGGCCGTTCTTAAGCGCCTTGGCCTGCTCGTACATCAGGTCGAAGTTGTTGGCGCGGGGATCCAGCGCCGTGATGCCCTTCTCTTTGCGCTGGTAGCGATCCAAGGAGTGATAGTCATCCAGACAGATGGTGGTAATCAGATCCCGGCCAAATAGATCCCCCAGCCGGCGTAAAAAGGTGGACTTGCCACAGCCAGAATCTCCGGCGACACCAATCATCACAACACGATCAGGACTGCTTGCCATGGGAACTCCTTGGGGACGGGCAGGGCAAAACTGAGAAAAAGGCTCTAGAAAGTTACCAACTGTTACGGTCTTGCATGATACCAAATAAAGCCGTTACATCACAAGCCGCTGGCAGGCCAGAGAGGTGGGCACCCTAAGCAACAATTTAACAAAAAATCCATATTTTTGGCCGATGAGCTTGGCCGGGATTATTTTTCCGGGGTTGCCGCTCTCAGGACGGCCTGGGGGGCTGGCGAAGGTCGTCTGCTGTTCTTCTGGCAAGTTCCGTTTGAGCAGCCGGGCTGCTATGGTGTTTGCTATCTGTAAACTCATTTCCTCCCAGAGCCAGGAGCAGATCACGGTTATGGTTGCCAGCGCAGAAAAGCGAGAGGTTGTCGTCAATCTGTATCGTCCCAACGCCCCCTTGATCGGCCAATGTGTGGAGACCTACTCCATTGTCGGCGAAGGGGCACCCGGACTGACCAAGCACATTGTGCTCAGCTTGCCGGATCCCAACTACCGCTACCTAGAAGGGCAAAGCGTCGGCATCATTCCTCCTGGTGAAGATGCCAAGGGCAAACCCCATAAGCCCCGCCTTTACTCGATCGCTTCCACCCGCTTTGGCGATGATGGGGAGGGACGCACCGTCTCTTTGAGTGTGAAGCGGGCCGAATATGTCGATAAAGAGACGGGCCAACCGGGGGTGGGGGTCTGCTCCGGCTTCCTCACCGATTTGAAGGCAGGCGACGAGGTGATGATCACGGGGCCATCGGGGAAAACCTTCCTACTGCCCGAAGATGAGAACGCCAACCTGATTTTGATCGCCACCGGCACCGGCATTGCTCCTTTTCGCGCTTTCATCAAGCACCTGTTTGAAGAGGATCCCAACTATCAGGGCAAGATCTGGCTGTTCTTTGGGGTGCCCACCACCTCCACCTTGCTCTACCACGGGGATCTGGAGGCTTGGAAAGCCCAGTACGGGGATCGCTTCCGCGTCGATTACGCCATCAGCCGCGAGCAACAAACCCCCGATGGCAAGAAAATGTACGTGCAAAACCGCATGGCCGAGTACGGCGCCGAGCTGTGGGAGATGCTGCAACAGCCCAACACCTACACCTACATCTGCGGCCTCAAGGGGATGGAGGACGGGATCAACAACGTCATGGGGCCTTTGGCCGAACAAGCCGGTCAGGATTGGAGCAAGTTCCAGAAGGAACTGAAGAAAGCAGACAGGTGGCACGAAGAAACCTACTGATCCCTGCTTGTGATCCCTGCTTGTCGGTTTGTCAGCGCCAATAGGGATCCCGTTCCTTGCTTGAGAGCACTGGCGTGGGGAGTATGTCAAAATGCTTCTATCTCCCAGCGTATGCGCTTTTTTCCCAGGAGCATCGAACCGTGGACGCGCGCTACAATCCCCAGGCCATTGAGAGCAAGTGGCAGGCCCACTGGCGTGAAATCGGGCTGGATCGCACCCCAGAGCTGAAGGACGGGAGCCGCAAATTTTATGCCCTGTCTATGTTCCCCTACCCCAGCGGCAACCTGCACATGGGGCATGTGCGCAATTACACCATCACCGATGTAATTGCCCGCCACAAACGAATGCAGGGATACGCAGTGCTGCACCCGATGGGCTGGGATGCCTTTGGCCTGCCGGCGGAGAATGCCGCCATCGACCGGGGGATCCCACCGGCCAAGTGGACCTACCAAAACATTGCCCAGATGCGGGATCAGTTGCAGCGGTTGGGCCTGTCCTACGACTGGGAGCGGGAGATTACCAGTTGTTCGCCGGACTACTACAAGTGGACGCAGTGGATCTTCCTGCAATTTTTGCAGGCGGGCTTGGCCTACCAGAAAGAGGCGGCGGTGAACTGGGATCCGGTGGATCAGACGGTGCTGGCCAACGAGCAGGTGGATGCGGAGGGGCGTTCCTGGAGATCCGGCGCCCTGGTGGAAAAGCGCATGCTCAAGCAGTGGTTTTTCAAAATCACCGCCTATGCCGACCAACTGCTGGCGGATCTGGAAAAGCTCTCCGGCTGGCCGGAGCGGGTGCGCACCATGCAGGAGAACTGGATTGGCCAATCGGTGGGGGCCAAGGTGATTTTCAAAACCGAGGCAGGGGACGAGCTGGCAGTGTTCACCACCCGGCCCGATACCCTCTGGGGGGCCACCTTCATGGTGATGTCGCCGGAGCACCCCTTGGTGGACAAGCTCACCACTGCCGAGCAACTGCAGGCCGTCAGAGCCTATCAAGCCCAGGCCGCTGCCCGCAGCGAGATCGAGCGCAGCGCCGAAGACCGGGAAAAGACAGGGGTTTGGACGGGATCCTACGCCATCAACCCCGTTAACCAAGAGCGGATCCCCATCTGGATTGCCGACTATGTGTTGATGGGCTACGGTACGGGGGCCATCATGGCCGTGCCCGCCCACGACCAGCGGGATTTCGAGTTTGCCCGCAAGTTCGGCCTGCCCATCAAGCGGGTGGTGCAGCCGCCGGAGGGTTCTCCGGCCTCAGCGGATCGCGCCAGCGGGACGGAGTCCTCAGAACTGCAGGCTGCCTGGACGGGGGAAGGGGTGATGATCAACTCTGGCCCCCTAGACGGGATCCCGGTGGGCAAAGGCCCAGGGCAAAGCGTGGAAAGAGCCATCGCCTGGCTGGAAGCCCAGGGGCTGGGGGAAAAGCAGATCAACTACCGCCTGCGGGATTGGCTGATCTCGCGGCAGCGCTACTGGGGTTGTCCCATCCCGGTGATCCATTGTCCCCACTGTGGCATTGTGCCGGTGCCGGAGAAGGATCTGCCGGTGCTCTTGCCGGAGGATGTGGAGCTGACGGGGCGAGGGGGATCCCCGTTGGCCCAGCTGGAGAACTGGGTGAAGGTGAAATGCCCCACCTGTGGCACGGAAGCCCGCCGGGAAACCGATACCATGGACACCTTTGTCTGCTCGTCGTGGTACTTCCTGCGCTTCAGCGATGCCCGCAACGACCGAGAGATCTTCCGCAAAGACCGGGTGAACGCCTGGCTGCCGGTGGATCAGTACGTGGGCGGCATCGAGCACGCCATCCTGCACCTGCTCTACTCCCGCTTCTTTACCAAGGTGTTGCGGGATCGGGGGCTGCTGGATTTTGACGAGCCGTTCTCGCGTCTGCTCACCCAGGGGATGGTGCAAGGGCGCACTTACTACAACCCCAACAAGTCCGGCAAGGATCGCTGGATCCCGGCAGCTCTGGTGCAGGATCCCAACGACCCGCGGGATCCGGAAACGGGCGAGCCCCTGCAAGTTATCTACGCTACCATGTCCAAGTCCAAGGGCAACGGCGTGGATCCTGAGGAGGTGCTGGCCCACTACGGGGCAGATACGGCCCGCATGTTTATCTTGTTCAAGGCCCCGCCGGAGAAGGATCTGGAGTGGGACGATGCCGACGTGGAAGGGCAATTTCGCTTTCTCAACCGCGTCTGGCGGCAGGTGTACGAGTTTGTCGTTCGCGGTAGCGGGACGGAGTCCTTGCAGAGCGGGGCCCCAGAGCTGTTGCCGGCCAAGGTCGAGGTGGGATCCCTGACCAAGGCGGAAAAAGATCTGCGCCGGGCCATCCACACCGCCATCAAGGAAGTCAGCGAAGATCTGGAAAACGATTATCAATTCAACACCGCCATTGCCGAGCTGATGAAGCTGAGCAATGCTCTGGGGGAGGCCGGGATCCCGGATTCGCCGGTCTATGCAGAGGGGATCCGCACGCTGGTGTTGCTGATGGCGCCTTTTGCCCCCCATATTGCGGAGGAGCTGTGGCAGGCGCTGGGGGGCGCAGACTCGGTGCATCGGCAGTCTTGGCCCAGCTATGACCCGGCAGCGCTGGTGGCCGACACGGTGACCATTGTGATTCAGGTGAACGGCAAATTGCGCGGCTCGTTTGAGGCCCCTGCCGAGGTAACGCCGGAGGAGCAGGAACAGTTGGCCCTTCGGTCAGAAGCAGCGCAGAAATACCTGGAGGGGGCAACACCCAAAAAAGTGGTGGTGGTGCCGAAAAAGCTGGTTAACTTTGTCCTCTAACGGCGGGCCTGGCCAAAATGTTCCGCACTGCTGACACGAACGGGATCGGGGCTTTCACTCGGCGTGGCAGCTCATCGACTTTCCAGGATCGGGCTATGCTGGACTGAGGACTACACCCATCTCCCTGTTGCTATGCGAGACCTTCTGCGCGACATCCTTCGGGACTGCTCTGGCTTTGTGGAACTGCGCTACCACGGCAAGGTGTTTCGCAGCATCACTGCCGAGAAGGGCCGCCTTGAGCGCACCGCGGTTCGTCGCCGTTCCGGAGTGGGGGTGCGGGTGTTGGAGGCCGGCACTTGGGGCTTTGCTGCCACCGGGGATCCCTCGCCGGCTGCCATTCGGGAGGCCATCGCTGAAGCTCGCCGTGCCGCCCAAGCCAGCGCCGACTACCGCAAACAAAAGCTGGGATCCCTGCCCAGTGTGCGGCTGGCCCAAGGGGAGTTCTGCGAGCCCGGTGTGGAGGAGGTGTTGAACAAACCGCTGGAGGCGAAGATCCAGTTGGCTTTGGAAACCGAGGCGCAGGCCCGGCAGGCCTCTCGCCAAATTAGCTCCGCCAGTTGCACCTACAACGAGATCTACGAGGAAAAAGCCATTGTCACCACCGATGGGGCGGATGTGGCCTTTCGTCTGGTGCGCCCCGAGCTGCGAGTTCAGGCGGTGGCCGAAGCTGCCGGCCAGCTCAGCAGTGGCTCCGAGGCCATTGGGGTAACAGGGGGATGGGATTGCCTGTTCCGCTCGCATCCCTTGCAGATGGCGGAAAAGGCGGCTGCTACCGCGGTTGATTTATTGTCCGCAGGCTACGCAGAAGGGGGATGGGCCACGGTTATTCTGTCGCCTTCCATCGTGGGGCTGTTGGTGCACGAGGCCATTGGCCACACGGTCGAGGCGGATTTTGTCCTGGCGGGTTCTGTGGCTGCCGGCAAGCTGGGGCAGCGGGTGGCCAGCGACTTGGTTACTCTCAAAGACTCCGGCCATTCGGAGTTTATGCCAGGGGCAGGGGGAACCCTTCCTGTGGACGACGAGGGCGTTCCTACCCAAAGCACCACCATCATCCAAAACGGCATTCTGGTCAGCTATCTCCACAACCGCGAAACTGCTGCCCACTTTGGCGTAGAGCCCACCGGCAATGCCCGCGCCTGGGAATATGCCGATGAGCCTTTGATCCGCATGCGCAACACCTTCATTGAACCCGGATCCCAAACGCTAGAGGAAATCATCGCCAGCACTCCCGATGGCTACTTCCTGGATGGGGCCAGGAACGGGCAGGCGGACTCCACCGGCGAGTTTATGTTTGGCGTGGAGCGGGCCTACCGCATTCGCGATGGCAAGCTGGCGGAGTTGCTGCGCGGTGTCACCATCACCGGCAATGCTTTTGAGGTGCTGCAATCGGTGGATGCCGTCTCGCGGGACTTCCTGTGGGATTTGGGATCCGGCCATTGCGGCAAGGGTCAACCGGCCAAGGTGGATGCAGGCGGCCCCTACATTCGCTGTCGGGCCATTGTAGGTGGGCAACAACCTGTGTAGTTATTCCCTTGGCGCTCCACAGCTAGCCCAGAGGTGAAGCCTACAGCTCGCTCTGTAAAGGGGACTGGCAGGCCAGCTCCAGGACTACCGAAAGCTGCTGGCCAGGAGCTACACAGAAACTCTGTCCTGCCGGCACGACTGACCGTGGGGGAGTTCACAGAACAGCCAATCCGTCCGCAAAAATTAGGGATCCCCTCACCTGCGGGGATCCCAGATGGGGTACTGGATCAAACCTTAGCGAGGGAAAACCACCTGGGCTCGCAACTCGCCCGGCGGGTTGGCCTGCGTGTGAATGTTGATGTAGTAAGCTCCGGCCAAAAAGCTGGAGACTTGCTCAGGGGTGAGGTTGGCTTCCAGTCGGAAATTCCCCGACTGATTGCCTGGATTCGGCAACATGTTCAAGACAAAGACCACCGGCCCTGTGGCCTGGGCGAAAGATTGTCCTGGCTGCGGCTGAGCAATGTGAATATGTCCAGGGCCAAAGTTAGCAATGGGTAGAAGTGGGGTTGTGAGATTTGTAAAGCTTCCTTAACCGCTGAGAAACAAGACAGCAACCAGGCAAAAGCCGCAAAAAACCTCGAAAATTGAACGAGGCCGAAGGGAAAAACCGATCAACAACATGGAAAAAGCTCCTCGGTCAGAGAACAGGCCAAATAAGTTACGTATCAGGCCCAGCTTCGGATTCATCTCCGGGTTTAAAAGATGGCAAAATCCCCGCTACCAAGAGACAAAAGCCCCTACCCTATGGGGGTTGGGGGATGGTGTAGACTGGAGAACGTGCGCGGAGCAGAAATCTCTGACCGTACCTATAAAGTTGCGGAGAGGGGGAGAGGGTTCACCCAGGCACTTTCCCCAAGCTCGGTTCAGGATAGATCTGTCTATCCTCTGGCCGAGGCAGCCAAGGCGGAGTTCATAATCGGCCAGAACCAGTGGGGCCGCATCAGGATGACAGTGTCGATGACGTGGATGATGCCGTTATCGGCTTCGATGTCCGCTTGGATAACGGTGGCGTTATTGACCTCGAAAACGTCCCCTTCGATCAACAAGTCGATGGGGGATCCCTCTACCGAGCCCACACTTTGGTACTTGGCCAAATCCGCCTTTTTCAAGCGGCCGGGCACCACGTGGTAACACAAGATGCGGGTCAGTTGGGGGATGTTTTGCACCAGAGTGGTGATGGTGCCAGGGGGCAGCTTGGCAAAAGCCGCATCGGTGGGGGCAAAAACGGTAAAGGGGCCGGGGCTTTTCAAAGTATCCACCAGGTTTGCCGCTTTAACGGCAGTTACCAAGGTGGAAAAACCCTCAGCAGAGACCGCAATATCGACAATATCGGGCATGGCCGGGATCCTTTTGCTGTGAAGTTGTTGCTAACTGGATTGCTGCTCGAAAGGCTTTGGGATCATTAAAGTTGCCACGGGCTAGCGATAATTCTGATCCTGAATGTAGGCGAGGCGGGCTGCTTCCCGGATCCCATATTCCGGTCGGGTGAAGCGATTGAGTTGTCCCTCAAAATAACGGCGGTTCATCATCAAGTGCCGTGGATTTGGATCATCAAGGGGATACAAGAAAGCGGCCCTTCCCGCCTGAATCACGGCTGAGGTGACGTTGTACATGGAGCGCTGGAAGCTAACCCCCAATTGAATCAGCATGTCCTCTTCGCCGCGGCAATGCTTGCGGTAATATTCCACCAAATACTGGGGCAAAAAGTGGTACATATCCTGGTGCAAGAGCGTGGGCGGGATCCCGGCGGTGCCCACCGGAAACTTATCGGCGTAGAGGATCCCGTAGTGAAAGTCCAACTGGTTGGTGGGAACTTCGTTGGCCTGAGCGTTGTAGGACTTGGTGCCGCGGAAAGGAGAGGTGCGATAAAACACGGCCTCTACATAGGGGAAAGCGGCCTCATATAGCCAGGTAAATCCCTTGGATTTGGGCACAATATCGTACCATTCTCCCCGAATGCGCACGCGATGGTAGATGGGTCGTCCGGCAATGGCGAAGATCCCGTTGACCAAAAAGTTCATCGCCTCCGGCACGCTGGTGATTTTGCCTTCGTCGTAGAGATCGCTGATCTCAAAAAAGACCGGAGCCATCACCTCCCAAAACAGGCCCAACACCGAGTACATGGTGGCCTGGCGGCACAGCTCCAAGAACATATCAGGGAAGAGCTTGTATAGCCCCATCAACAAGGGGTTGCCCTGGCAATAGGCGCGGATGGCGCGGTCGGCATTTTGCTTGTATTCTTCGGAATCCATGTAGGGATCCAGCAAGCCCCCCATATCCCGGTGCCAGAGCATGGCCCGCATACATTCTTCGGCAAATTCCATGTTGATGCGGTCATGCCAGAGGTGATGCAAAATTCTGGGCAGCTTGCGCTTCAGCTCCCCTTTTTCCATGAACTCCAGCAGCTCGGGGTGGGCCGTAGCCTGGCCTCGCCAAATGCGCAAATCCGCGTTATCCCCCGCGTAGTGGTTGGCCAGCTTCAGATACTCTTCAGGAATGATGAACTTGAAAAAAGGCAAGGGATCCACAAACACCTGCTCGGCAATGTAGAGCAGATCCCGCCAGTAGAAATCCATTGGCACGGCATAGGCTTTGTAGAGGCCGATAATTTGCATCAGGTTTTCCGGCGTATCCGGCAGCATGGATCCCCCAGCCTCCAAGCGGTGGACTACATCCGCAAAAGGGTGGGTAGAAGGGGGAAGCTTGCGGGTTGTAAGGGTTGTCGTCATGGAAGAAGTCTCCAACTCTTCAAAAGTTCTGGCTCCTTGAGGTCATTCCCTGGGATCTCAATTCCTGGAAGTTTCCCGCTTGCCTGGATCGGCTCCAGAGAGGGTGATGGGGGCAAGGTCACCGGCTGATGCCAAGATAAGCGTTTGGGCCTGAGCCACCTGGGTGGATAGGGTAAAGGCCAACGGTTGCGGCCATTTCACCAGGTTCATGGGCTGGATCCCAAACCAAACGATCAAGGCCATCAAAATCAGCCCTGGGATCCGCTCCCAGCCGTGCACGCGTGGGTAGTAGGCGGTGCGGTTGTCCAACCTGCCAAAGCAGGTGCGGTTCAGCAAAATCACAAAGTACACCGCCGTCAAGCCGGTGCCACAGATGCTGATCAAAGTGGGCAGAGGAAAATCTTGGTAGCTGCCCTGGAAGATCAAGAACTCCGCCACAAAGCCCACCAGGCCAGGGATCCCGGCGCTGGCCATCCCCCCCAAGATGAGCAGGGCGCTCACTGTGGGCAAGCCCCGCAAGGGGTTGAGCAGGCCGTTGAGCACATCCAGATCGCGGGTTCCCACTTTGCGCTCCACCAAGCCCACCAGATCAAACAGCAGCGCCAAGATGAGACCATGGGAGACCATCTGCACCATCGCCCCGGTCAGGCTAATGGGGGTGGCTGCCGCCATGCCCAGCAAGATGTAGCCCATGTGGCCGATGGAGCTGTAGGCCACCATGCGCTTGATGTCTTTTTGGGCGATGGCTGCCAAAGCCCCGGACAACACGGCAATGGCTCCCCACCAGGCCAGGATCCCGCCCAGGTCGGCCCAAGCTTGGGGAAACAACTGCAGCCCAAAGCGAAACAGACCGTACGTGCCTAACTTGGAGAGGATCCCTCCCAGGAGGATGGCCACTGGCGGCGACGACTCCCCGTATGCATCAGGCAACCAGGTGTGGAAGGGGATCAGCGGCATCTTAATGCCGAAAGCCACGATCAAGGCCAACAGCGTCAAGGTCTGGGCAACAGGGCTGAGAGAGGTGATGCGGATCTCCAGCAGCTCAAAGCTATGGGGATCCCCCAGCCAGTAGATGGCCAAAAAGGCCCCCAACAGAAAGATGGCGGAAACGGCGGTGTAAATCAAAAACTTGATGGCAGCATAATCCCGCTTGGGGCTGCCCCAAATGGAGATGAGCAGGTAGATCGGGATCAGCACCAGCTCGTAAAACAAGAAGAACAAAAGCAGGTTCTGGGCAACAAAAGCCCCGTTGACCGACCCGCTCATGAACAAAATGCAGCCGTATAAGAGGTTGGGCCGCTTCACCTCTGGCTCAGCTGTCAGCACCGCAATCAGCGTGAGCAGCCCATTCAAAGCCACCATCAGCAGGGAAAACCCGTCCAGGCCCAGGGAGTAGCTCAGCCCAATTGCCGGGATCCAATCCCACCGCTGCACCCACTGCAGCCCTTCCGCTTGCAGGTCAAAGTTGGCAAACAGCAGCAGCGAGATCCCCAGCAGGATCCCGGCCAAGGCCACCGCCAGCTTTCGCCCCCCCAAGCCTAAGAACAGGAGCAGGGATCCCAGGATCGGCAATACAATCAAGGCACTCAGCATGGTCTTTTCCCTCTTTATCTAAGGACTCCGTCCCGCTACCTTGCCCAAGCCTAGAGAATCAGCCAGCCCAGCAGGGCCACCCCCACCACAATCGTCAGCACGTAGGCTTGCAACTGGCCAGAGGTGGTGTATTTCAAAACCTGTCCACCCGCCAATACCGCCAAGCTGGTCAAATTTACCAAGCCGTCTACCACATAGCGGTCGAACAAGGCTGTAACCTCAGAGATGATGCGTACCGCAAACACCACACTGGCCCGGTAGAGCTTGGGGGTGTAGAAGTCGTTGGCCAACAAATCCTGCCAGTCGGCCAAGAAGGCCCAGTCCACCGGTCGTCGCTGCGGACGCAGATACAGCCAGGCTCCCAAGGCAATCCCCGTCAGGCTGGATCCCGTCATTACCCCAACAGGGATCCCTTCCAGAGCGGGAATCAGACCCAGCGTCGCCAGGATCATGGGCATGTGCAGCGCCACCCCCATCGTGACCGTCATGGGCAGCATCATCGGCCAATGCACCTCCGGCGAACGCTCGCTCATCTGCTGCGGCTTGCCCCCCCAGATCAGGCCAAACACCCGTGTCAGCCCTAGGGCCGTTACAGCATTGGTGACCAGCACGACTGCCGCCCACAACCCCTGCCCCGATTGCACCAACTGCTGCCACAGATCCGTCAGCACCCAAAAGGAACCGAAAGGCGGCAAAGCGATGATTCCGGCCATTCCGGTCAAGAAGCACAGCCCTGAGATAGGACGCCGCGACCACAAGCCTCCTAGATAGCGCAAATCCTGGGTAATGCTGTTCCAGATCACCGTGCCCGGAGCCATCACCAACAGAGCCATGGCCGGAGCATAGGTCAGCAGCAACCCATAGGCTTGCTGGGGATGACCGGTGCCCACCGCCACAAAGATCAAGCCCATGTAGGCGCTCACCAGATAAGACAAAGCTCGCTTGGCGTCGATCTGGGCCAAAGCCACCAGGGATCCCCCCACCGCCGTCAAGCTGCCGATAGTCAGCATCACCTTCAGCACCGTTGGGGAAAGCTCATAGAGGGGTTGCAGGCGAATCAACACCCAAGCCCCCGTGCCCACCACCACTGCGTTCCGCAAAATCGAGGCCGGGATCGGCCCTTCCATCGCCTCATCCAGCCACAGGTGCAGAGGAAATTGGGCACACTTGCCTACGGGGCCGGCCAGCAACCCCAGCCCTACCAGGGCCAGCAGGGTGGGATCCACAGTGACAGATCCTGCCTGCACCGCCTCTGCCCAGGCCGCCAAATCCTCAAACTCCCAGGAGCCGGTCAGGGGATAGATGGCGATTACCCCCATCAAGAGCAACAGGTCGCCGATGCGCTTGGTTAAAAAAGCATCCCGCGCTCCCGTCACCACCAGCGATTGGTTGAACCAAAAGCCCACCAACAGGTAAGTGCCCAGGGTCAAAATCTCCAGGATCACGTAGCTGAAAAAGAGGGAGTCGCACAAAGCCAAGGCACACATCCCCCCCTCAAACAGGCCCAGCAGGGAGAAAAACCGCGCCCAGCCCCAGTCCATTTCCATGTAGCCAAAGCCGTAGATCTGGGCCACCAGGTTCAGCCCCGTCACCACAGCGCAGGCCCCCAGAGTTACCGATGACACCTGCAGCGGCAGCTCTAACATCAGATCCCCCACCTGTAGCCAGGGCAACCGAATGACCTGCGCCGGCTGATCCCAAATCGCCACCAGCGCCCCCACGCTGTGCAGGAAGGCCATCAACGTCAAGAGCGCATTCAGATAACCTGCCGGACGTGGTCCCGTGCGCCGGGTGATTCCTGGGGACCAGATCAGCGCTCCTGCCCACGCCACCAAGGCGTAGAGGGGAATCAGCCATGCAGTTGTGACCAGCCCGTTCAAGCTCATAATCCTCCTTCGGCCAGGGATCTTGGCCAAACTGGAACACTTGCTGAGATCCTGTAAAAAGTCTTAATCAGCATCTTAGCTGCGAACTAGGATAGATAAAAATTGAACTTTCCGATAAAAACTATAGACAAAAATCTATAGTTCAAGCAGGGGGAGCAGAATAACCTCTGTCGTTGTCACCCCCTCACTCTCTAAAGCGTAGATGGAAATGAACCCCTTGGGAACCTAAGGATTTGCGATTGTTTGGACACAGGGAATGATCAAGAAAACTGGGTTTAGCGCTCCGCACCGCCAAAGCGAAGGCCTACGGCCCGCTGTCGCGACAGAGCGGCTTTGTGTTATGGTACGGGTTGATCTCCGCCAACTTGAATATGGCGCAGTGTCAATAAAAAGTGTCTGGGAAGTGTCTGGGAGTTCATCCCAGTAGTTGGGGCTATGGCATCTGCTAACGCAAACACGACCCCGTCCACCCCTTCTCCCAAGGTTGCTGCTCAAGCTGCTGTGAAATTGCCGAGAAGACTGAGAACAACGACTTAGAAGGGCGTTTTGACTTTGGGTTGCTTGACCTTCAGCTCGCGAATCCGTTTCAACATCTTCTGGAAATACTCCGCTAGGTAGTCCTCAAGAGAGGTCAGAGAGGCCAGTTCAATCCCCAGGGTTTCGCATACAGGCGTCATATCGGCGTGCATGGGTTCTTTGGCCGCGATCACCTCCACAAACGCCAGCCGGTCGGCAATGTTCCAGCTCCACTGAAAAAACTGCGCCACCTTGCGCGCCCCTCTCAGCAGTCCCAGCGGCATGGTGCTGACTTTGGCCTTTTTGCCGGAGAGCTGCTCGCACAAGGCAATGACTTCTCGAGCCGTCCAAGCCTTGGGCCCCACCAAGGGAAAGATTTGCTGCTTGGCAGCTTCTACAGTGAGAGCTCGCACCGCAAACCGGGCTGCATCTAGGGTGTCTAGGTAGGCCGTTGGCATGCCCTCGCCGGTTACCCAGACGATTTGTTCTTCCAAGATGGGGATGGCGTACTGGCCAATCAACCCCTGCATAAAGCCCGCTGGCCGGAAAATGGTGTAGGGCATCTGGGATCCAACCAAATACTTCTCAATGTGATGCTTGAAATTCATCAGGGGCACGTTGGGGTACTCGTGGTGGGCGCCCATGATGGAGAAAAAGATAAAATGCCCTACCTGGGCAGCCCGTGCCGCATTGATCAGGGCAACTTTGCCATCCCAGTCCACCTGACGGGCGCTGAGGGTATCGGTCACCCGCACCGTGGCACAGTCGATCACCGCCTCGATGCCTTCCATCGCGGAGTTGAGGGTGCTGGGCTGAAGCAGGTTTCCCACCTTCAGGTGAGCGCCCCATTCACTTAAGAAAGCAGCCTTTGCCGGATTTCGCACCAGACAGGTAACTTGGTGTCCCTCTTCGATGGCTCGGCGTACCACTTGACGGCCCAGCGTTCCCGTCGCCCCCACAACCAGCACGTTCATAAAATTATCATTTCTTAACCTTAGGCTTAGTCTATCAGACCGACACAGCTCCCAACACAATCCAACACAACTTTGAGGCAGCGACAAAATGGGGATCCTCTGCCAAGCCGGCTTTGAGGGATCCCCAAAGTTGGGTACTGAAGCGTCTAGCCGGCCAGCTCGTTCATGCGTTGCGCCAAGGTGAAGTCCAATTCCGTAATGCCCCCGGCATCGTGGGTGGTGAGATCCACCCGCACGCGGTTGTAGACATTGCTCCATTCGGGGTGGTGCCCCATGCTTTCGGCCACCAAGGCCACACTGCTCATCCAGCCAAAGGCTTCGACAAAGGAGCGAAACTGAAATTGACGATGCAGCTTCCCATCCTGCAAAGACCAGCCCGGCAGATTTTCCAGCTTGGCTTGGACCTCAGCTTCACTGAGTTTGACAGGTCTGGACATGGGCGTTCCCTCCGGTCGATGCCATCGTTTTCATCACGCTTTCATCAAAGGAGCAACTGAGAGCGGATCCCGGCTTATTCACAAAACTTCATGACCTTTGTATTCATGCTCTTCTACATGCGCGTCTATGGGCGCGGGGCTGAGCGGCTTGTACAACCAGTAGCCTTGTACAGCAAAGTGGGCCTGCTGATAGAAATGGAGGGCGGCTTGGTTGTGATGGTAAACCTGCAGGGTAATGGCAGCTAGCTGCTGCTGGGATCCCCAGCGTTCCACCTGTTGCATCAAAGCTCTGCCCAGGCCCTGCCGGCGATGGGCGGGATCCACCCAGAGCAGAAAAATGTAGGCTACCCGCCGATGGGTGGCTTGATCTGTGGAGATGCCGGCCCAAACACAGCCCACCGGCTCACCTGTTTCTTCCTTGAGGATCCACCAGCAGGGGGTGCGGGGTGGGTCGAAGAGGCGATCCAGCGTCTCTTCCAGGTGATCCCAGTTGCTTTGCTCTGGAAAAGATTCCTGCAACGTGGCCTGCAATCCTCGTCGCACCCAGGGCCGATCCCAGGCTGAACCGATGCGCCAACGATAACCCACAGGCAGAGGGATCCCTTGTTCAGCCATCCTCAGGCATTTGCAGAAAGGGCCACAGGCGTCGCTTCTTCTAGAGGGGCAGGCTGGGCCATATCCTCCGGCAGAAACGAGCGGATGCTCACCACCACCAGGGTAAACAGAAACACCAGCAGGATGAGAGCGGGAAAGATATATTGCCGCAGGATGCTCATGCTTCTACATAATCATTTCAAGTTTCTACAGCATAGCGTGCAGGGAGGGATCCCTGGGCACCCTTTCGGATCATCACTCATCTCAATCCCTATCGACTGACCCTGGGGGATCCCATGCGTTAATAAGGTGAGAAAGTGTAGCCTATGATTCCAAAGTCAGGTCAGCTGTGCATTAAGGTCGAGCGTAGTTGTGGGTCATCCGCCCCACCTGATCCCACTGCTGCGCGACGCGAGCGGAGAATCCATGAGCACCCCCAATCGCCCCTTGAAGACCCTTGGGATCCCTCCCAATGCTTGGGCCGTGAATGCCGAAATGGCCGACCTCACCCGTCCGCCCTTGGATCCCCGGCCCATCCTGCTACCCACCTCCAGCAAAACCCTGCGCTTGGATCTGGCCAAGGCGGCGTTGTTGGTGATCGACATGCAAAACGACTTTTGTCATCCCGACGGTTGGCTGGCCAGCATTGGCGTCGATGTTACACCTGCACGGGCTCCCATCGGCCCTCTAAAAGCCCTGCTGCCCCGCCTGCGACAAGCTCAAGTGCCGATTGTGTGGGTGAACTGGGGCAATCGCCCTGACTTGCTCAACATCAGCGCCGGCTTGCGACATGTGTACAACCCCACCGGAGAGGGAGTAGGGCTGGGGGATCCCTTGTCTAAGAACGGGTCTTTGGTCCTCACGCGGGGCAGTTGGGGCGCTGCTGTGGTGGAGGAACTGGAGGTCAAGCCCGAGGATATCTGGGTGGATAAGTTCCGCATGAGCGGCTTTTGGGATACCCCTCTCGATAGCATTCTCAGAAACCTGGGGCGCACCACCCTCTTTTTTGCCGGCGTGAACATCGACCAGTGCGTCATGACCACGCTGCAAGATGCCAATTTCCTCGGCTACGACTGCATTTTGCTGGAAGACTGCGCCGCCACCACCTCTCCTGAATACTGTTTGCTAGCTACCCTCTACAACGTCAAGCAGTGCTTTGGCTTTGTCGCCTCCTCCTCAGATTTGCTCGCGGCTCTCCCCTGTTAGCACTTGCCCACTATTCACCCCTCATCTCTTGAGCGGAGGATCCGGATGCAAACGCTTTCCCGCTGCGTGATTCCAATTGTTAAAACCCCTGCCGATTATCAGGCTTTTCGCATCAGCCCCCACGATACCAATCGCTTGGCCATTGTGTTTGATCCTTCTCATGCTCAGATTTCTCTGACTTTTTGTGTGGAGATCTTCGATGAGGGAGGCAAAACCCCTCCAAATCGCCATCAAATGGCTGTGGAAATGTTTTTTGTTCTCAAGGGGGAAGGCCTGGCCATTTGCGATGGAAAAGCGGCCCCCATCAAAACTGGAGATAGCATTCTGGTACCGCCGACCGGTGTACATGAAATCCACAATACCGGCCCAGGCCGCCTCTACGCCCTCTGCTTCATGGTGCCCAACGAAGATTTTGCCGAGCTCATCCGCTCCGGCACTCCTGCGGACTTGGATGAGGAGGATTTGCAGGTGCTGTCGGGGGGCTGGAGAAGGGCATTTGCTGAGGCTTAGGCCTCAATGGCTCTGGGAGCTGTAGAGGTTGGAAGTCAGGGGTACTGATACATTCACGCTGAACTCTCCTGAACATGGTTCAGGAAAGAAGCGATCGCATCCTGCCTATCTCTGAGCAGGA